>CAZRIS010000048.1:0-4706 GCA_964600205.1 uncultured Candidatus Peribacteria bacterium
AAAAATCTATAGAAAATCTTATGATTAAGGGATTTAGTGAAGAAGATGCTATAAAGTTTATGATCAATGGTATACTTGATTAAAAAAACTCAAAATTCTTAAGAATTTTGAGTTTTTTTGTGTTTTTTTCTTTCATTTTCAGTTAAATATTTTTTTCTAAGTCTAATATTTTGAGGTGTTATTTCTACATATTCATCTGATCCTATATAATCAATAGCTTCTTCTAGAGTCATTATTTTTGGTGGAGTAAGTTTTAATGCTTCATCTGATCAAGAAGCTCTAACATTTGTTAATTTTTTATTTTTTGTAACATTTACTGTTAAATCTTGACCTTTATTTGATTCTCAAACAATCATTCATTCATATACTTCTGTACCAGGTTCTATAAAAATTGTTCATCTTTCTTGAAGATTCCATAGAGAATAAGCCATAGCTTTTCAATTTTCCATAGAAATCATAGATCATACATCTCTTTTTTCAATTGGTCATTTGTATTCTTCAAATTTATCAAATGAACTAGATAATAATCATTCTCATTTGGTAAGAGTAGTAAATAGTGATTTAAAACCTAAAAGTCATCTTGTAGGTACACTAAATTCAAGATTAACTATTCCATTTTCTTCTGTCATATTTTTCATTATACCTTTTCTTTTTCATAATTCTGCAATTACTGCTCATTCCATTCAACTAGGTAAAGAAATTGAAACATTTTCTATTGGTTCCATTTTTACTCAATTTTCTTCATGCATAATTACTTCTGGAGCTCATACTTGAAGTTCATATCATTCTCTTCTCATATTTTCAATTAATACTGAAAGATGTAATTCTCATCTTCAAGATACTATATAATTATCACCTGAATCAAAGTCTACTTTTAATCAAACATTTGTTTCTAATTCTTTTTCAAGTCTATCTCTTATTTGTCTAGTAGTAACAAATTCTCATTCTCTTCAAGCAAAAGGAGAATTATTTACTAAAAATTCCATTTTCAAAGTAGGCTCATCAATTGTAATAGCTGGCATAGGCTCAGCTCCACTTACTCAAGATATAGTTTCTCAAACAAAAATATTTTCAATACCTGCTATAGTTACAATATCTCAAGCAAAAGCTTTGCTTACTTCTTTTTTATTTAATCATTCACTAGTTAAAATTTTTGTGATTTTTCATTTCCTTTCTTCTCAAGAATTATTTATAATAAAAACTTCTTGACCTACTTCTATAGTTCATTCATAAATTCTACCTATACCAAGTCTTCCTAGAAAATTATCATAACTTAAATTTGCTATTTGCATTTTTAAAGGTTTATCTGCATCATTTGGAGCTTCTGGAACTTTTTCTAGAATATAATCAAGAAGTGGAGTAATATCTTTTTTTTCTGGATTTTCATCAGTCCAAGCTAATCAATCTCTAGCAATTGCATAAACTGGTTCATTTAATAACTCTAATTGTTCATCTGTTGCTCAAAGTTGAACAAAAAGATCAAATAATTGATCTATAACCCAATCAGGTCTTGCTGTTGGCTTATCCATTTTATTTAACACAACGATTGGATGAAGTCCTAATTCTAAAGATTTTTTTAATACAAATTTTGTTTGAGGCATAGGTCATTCATAAGCATCAACAACCAAGCAAACAGAATCTACCATTCTAAGAACTCTTTCTACTTCAGAACCAAAATCAGCATGACCTGGAGTATCAACTATGTTTATTTTATTACCTTTATATGTTATTCAAGTATTTTTAGAATAAATAGTGATTCATCTTTCTTGTTCTTGAGCATTAGAATCCATTGCTCTTTCTTCTATTCATTTTCTAGCATCAAAATTATCATCAGCTTTTAAAAGCTCATCTACTAGAGTAGTTTTTCCATGGTCAACATGGGCAATAATTGCTATATTTCTATATCACATAAAAAATATTTCTTATAAAATTTTAAAATACGGACAAGATTATATAAAAAAAATTAAAAAAGTAAATTAAAAAAGGTAAAGAAAAAATCTTTACCTTAATTTAGCTCATAATTTTTCTACTTTTTTTATTATTTCTTCTATTATTTCATTTTTGATTTTGTCAGTTATTTCACTATTTAAATCTTCTAAATAAACTTTAAAACTAAAACTTCTTTTTCCTGGAATTTTTTCTTCATCTTCATAAATATCAAATAGTTCTACTTTTTTTATTATTTTTGGATTTATTTTTTTTATTGTATTAACTATTTTTGCTCATTCAAAATCTTTTTCTACAAGAAAACTTATATCAAAATTACTTCATTGAAAATTTGAAATTTCTTTGTATTTAGGAGTAGAAAAAGCAGCATCTTTTAAATCTTCTAAATTGATTTCAAAAAATCATATTCTTTCTTTTAGATCAAAGTTTTTTGCTACTTTTGGATGTATTTCTCCTACATATCAAATATTTTTTCATCTAACAATAATTCCTGCTGTTCTTCAAGAATGTGCATAAGGTGGCATTTTTTCTTGTTTTTTAAAGAAAAATTTATCTACTCAAATATTTTTTAAAAATTCTCAAACAATTTCTTGAATTTCATAATATACTATATCTTTTTTTGAAGTTATAAGTCAAGCTAGAAAATAATTTTCAATTATATCATTATCTTTTCTTTCAAAAACTTTTTCTATTTCAAAAATTTTTAAATCTTTAAAATCCCTTATATTTTTTTCTAAACTTAAAAGTAAATTTTGAATAAGGCTAGATTTTAGGTGAGTAGCTTCTTCACTTAAAGAATTTTTTAGTTCTACTAAATTATCTATTTTTGAATTAGTTTTTTTAGCAAGATCTTTATTTATAAAAGAATAAGTATAAGTATCAAAAAATCATTTATTTACGAAAAAATCTCTTGCTTTTCTTTTTATTTTATAAATATTGTCTTGAATTACAGCTCATAATTGAACTTCTGGAATTTTTGCTTCTATTTTATCATATCAATCAATTCTTGCTATTTCTTCTGCAATATCAGCTTTATAATTTAAATCTTTTCTCCAAGCAGGAACTAGTATTTTATTGTCTTTAATTTCTATTCATAAATTTTTTAATATTTCTTTAGCTTGTTTTGAACTATATTCTTTTCAAATTAATCTATTTACAAAGTCAAGATCAAAATCAATTTCTATTTGTTTTTGTTTTTCATGATATAAATCATTATAAGCTTCTAATTTCATTTCAGGGAAGAATTTTTCTAATTCACTTACAATTAAGCTAACTCACCATTTAGCAGAAACTGGTAAAATATCTTTTTCAAAAATATTTAGAGAATCTGTTCTTATTCCTAATCTTTTTCAAGTCATTCTTAAAGTAGCTTGATCAAAATTAGCTCCTTCTATGATTATATTTTTAGTTTCATCAGTTACTGCACTTGATTTTCCTCAAATAATTCATCATAAAGCAAGAATTTTTTCTTCATCAGCTATGACAATATCTTCTTTAGTTAATTTATATTCTTTATCATCCAAAGCTACAAAACTTTCTCAATCTTTAGCTTTTCTTATAGTTATATTTCAAGAAATTTTATCAGCATCAAAAATATGAGTTGGTTGACCATACATATACAAACTATAGTTTGAAAGGTCAATTAATAATCATTTTGAAGCAATTTTTGAAGCATTTAAAACTTCTTTTATATAATCTGGACTTTCAATATTTTCTACTCAAGAAATTTTAAGTCAAATATATCTTTTTACTAATTTTGGAATTTCATTTGTTATTTCTAATTTTTTTAAATTAGAAAAATCTCTATCTTCATATTTATAATCAAAATTTTTTCAAGATATAGCAAAAATTTCTCTAATTATTCAAATATGAGAAAATAAGTCTGGTCTATGATTTATTGCTTTATTATCAATTTCTAAAATTACTTCATTTTTATTTAATGCTTCTTTTAGTGGAGTTCAAGCTTTTGAATTTAATGTAGATAAATCTAGGATTTCAGTTTCACTTTCTGCAGGAAATTCATCTTTTAGTCATATTTCTTCAGAAGCACAAATCATTCAATTACTTTCTACTCATCTTATTTTTGTCTTTTTCATTGTTATAGTTTCTTTTCCATGCCAAGATACTACTGCTCAAATTTTAGCAACAGCTACTTTTTGATTTAATTTTAAGTTTGTTCATCCACAAACAATTTGAGTTTCTTCTCATCATATATCTACTTTACAAACTTTTAATTTATCTGCATCTGGATGAGAATTAATTTCTTTTATTTCTCAGATAACCATATTATCGAAGTTTTTTCATTCATATTCTATTTCTTCAACTTCTGCAGTATGCATAATTAAATCTTGAGCTAACTCTTCTGGAGATTTAATATCTGGAATATATCTTTTTAGTGTATTGTAAGAAATCTTCATTTTTTCTTTATTAATAATAAAAATATTTATAAGAATATATAAAAAAAACTAAAAAAGGCAAGTAAAAGCACAAAAAAATATGATTTTTAAAAATCATATTTTTTTATTATTCACTTAAACTATTTTTTATAATTTCTTCTATTTCAGAAGCTATTTCAGGATTTTCTTTTAAGAAAGCTTTAGCTTTTTCTCTTCATTGACCTAATTTTATATCTCAATAAGAGTAAAAAGATCATGATTTTTTTATAATTCAAGTTTGTACTCAAATATCAAGAATTTCTCATACCTTTGATATTCATTCATTATACATTATATCAAATTCTGCTTCTTTAAAAGGAGGTG
>CAZRIS010000049.1:0-4705 GCA_964600205.1 uncultured Candidatus Peribacteria bacterium
GTTCTTGTTTTGAGTAGTATTTTTCTAAAAAATTTTGTATAGAATCTGTTGTTTTGTGCATAGTTTTGAGTTTTTTAAAATTTTATGATATAATTTTATTATATTAAAAAATATTAATTAGTAAATAAAAATGACAGAAAAATTTCATCATAATACAGAAATAAAAAAAGATATTGGTCCTAATATTTTAATAGATTGAACAAAAGAAAATTGAGAATTATGAGATTCTTTACATAAATTTAATGATTGAAAAATTTGAGAACCAGAAAGAAAATTAGTAGTTAGTTATTTAGAAGATAAAAATAAATTAAGTGATTATACAAAATATCAAAGAAATTTGCTTAATAAAGAAATTAATGGTGATTTTAAAATAAAAATTTTACATAATTTAAAAATTATGTGAAGAAGTTTTGTAGATTTAAAAAAAGCTTTAAAAAAAGAATGATTTTATAAATGAGATACTAATTGAAATTTTTCTAAAGAACTACTTATTTCTTTAATAAATTTTCAAAAGAAAAATAAAATAAAACCTTTTTGATTATTTTGAGAAAAAACAGCTGAAAAATTGTTTTTCCAAAAATATTATGAATTAATAAAACAAGTAGCAGAAAAAGAAAATTTTCCAGCAGATAAATTATTAAAATTAGTAAAATTAGAAAATCCTTATTTTATTCCAAATAAAAAAGCTAAAAATTCAACTGCTTTTTGACTAACTCAGATGAATGATAAGACTTGGGATCAATATTGAAAAGATTTAGATAGAAATAATCCTGAACATCAATTAATTGCAGCAGTTAGATATATGAAAGTTTTAGTTAAAAAAACTTGAGATTATTCAATAGCTTTTGCTTTGTATAATGCTTGAGAAAATTTTGCAGATGTAAAAAGTATAAATACTATAAAAAATTATATAAGAAAAAATCCTAAAATAGCTAAAAAAATAGTAGAAGCTTGAAAACAAAATTTAGTTAATAAATCTGTACAATTAGCTAAAAAAGTATATTTAATAGCCTCTGTTGCTGCTTATGAAAATATAAGTTATAATGAAGCTAAAAAGATAGTAAATAATAAATGAAATAAGGATTTTTTAAGTAAGATGAGATTTATAGTATAAAAAAAGAGAAAAATTTCAAATTTTCTCTTTTTTTGACAAAACAAGCTTTTTTAATAAACTAGATTTGTATTTTAAATTTTAAAAAATTTTTTATGTGAATTTCTGAATGTAGAAAATCAAAAAAATGTAGAATGTGAATTATTGGATGACTTATGGTTATAGTAATTCTTCTTCTTATTTTTTGGGGAAAAGCAAAAACTGCCTTGATTGTTATTCTTGTTTTACTTGCTGTTGCTATGTGAGTTGAAGGTTTCAATTATGATGTTGATTTACAAAAACTTTGGCAAACATGAAATTATCAAGAATCAAGAGTAGAATCAGTAAAAGATAAAAACTGAGATACTATCAGACTTATTTGAGAATGTGTGAAAGCTGATGTTAATTGTAATAATTTTAAAACTCAAGAAGATGCTCAAAAAAGGTATGATTATTGTATGGAAGAAATTAAGAAAAACAATCCAAATATAAAAGATCCTAGGAAACTTGATATTTATGGTCTTGATAGAGATCATGATGGAATAGCTTGTGAAGCTTTACCAAAAATGGCACATTAATTTATTTTTACCCTTTTCTTTGTATATAGGGAAATTTTATATTTAATTTTAATAATTATGGATTTAAGTAATATGATGACAGATCTTTTAAAAGATCAAGCAATTAAAGCAATTTCAAAAAAAACAGGTTTAGATGAAAATTCTGCTAAATCTATGGCAGGAAAAGCTCTTCCAATGATTTTGTGAGCTTTAAAAGAAAATTTAAAAGATGAAAATAAAAAGAAATGACTTGAAAAAGCATTAGAAAAGCATGATGGAAGTATTTTAGATAATCTTGATAATATTGACCTAAATGATTGAGAAAAAATTCTTGGTCATGTATTTGGTGATAAGAAAAAGGAAGTTGAAGAAAAAGTTGGTAATAAATGAGTATTAGCTGCTCTTGCTCCTATAGTTTTAGAAACTTTATGAAAAGCCAAAAAAGAGTCAAATTTAGATCTTTCTAATTTATTAAGTGATGATTGAATAGTTATGAATATAGCTAGAAAATTTTTGGATAAAGATTGAGATGGTCAAATTATGGATGATTTACTTTGAATGGCTATGAAGAAATTTATGTAAGAATAAACAAAAACAAAAAGTTTTGTTTATTTTTTTGATTTTGCTATAATAAGATAAATTAATTTTTAAATTATAAAAATATGTTGATAAAAGAGTTACCTAAAGTTGTTTCAAATAAAACTTTTTCTAATATAAAAGAATTTTTAGTTTTTATTTATCAAGAACAAATTATTACTGAATTTTGAGAATTATCTGAAAATGAAGTATCAGAAAGTATGAAAAAAGATTTTTTGGAAGCTAAAAAATTAGATAAAAGTAATTTTTATAAAATAGACACTCATCAATAAAAAATAAGCAAAACCAAAAAGTTTTGTTTATTTTTTTGATTTTGCTATAATAGTATTAAATTAATTTTTAAATTATAAAAATATGTTAAATTTCACAGTATTTGTTGAAAAGGAGGGCAATATTTTTGTTGCTAAAAATTTAGAATTAGGAATATTTTCTCAGGGGAAAACTTATGAAGAAGCTATAAAAAATTTGAAAGAAGCTACAGAATTATTTTTGGAAGATGAATCAAAAGAAAGTATTTTGCAAAGGTTTAAAAATAAGCAATATTTTTTAACAGCAATTAATATTTAATTATGGTAAAATCAGAATATCATTATATTTCAGGACAAGAATTTATAAAATATTTATGAAAAAAATATTGAATTAAAAAAATTTCACAAAAATGAAGTCATATAAAAGTAGAATGTAATTGAATAAAAACAATTATTCCAAATCATAAAGTTTTGGCATATTGAACCTTTTCTTGAATTTTGGCACAACTAAAAATTAATGAGGATGAATTTTTAGATTTTGTAAATAACAAAAAATAAACAAAACCAAAAAGTTTTGTTTATTTTTTACTCATCTCAAAATCACAAAAGTTTCTCTAATTTTTCTAGTTTTACTAATAATTTCAATAATTCATCATTTATTAAATCAAGTTCATCATAATTTCATTCTAAAAATAATTTCATTTTTTTCTTTTCAAGTTCTTCATATTCTAACTTTAATTCTTCATAATATTTTTCTAAATCAACTTCTTCATCTAATTCTTCATCCTCTTCTTCTCATAAATTATCATTTTCAGCTTTTATTCAATCATCAATATTTCTTAATACAAAATTTTCTCAAACTAAATCTACTCATTCTGAAAGTAAATTTTCTAAATTTTTTTCACCTAAAGTTTTTTCTGTTTTTTCTAGAATTTCATTTGCTTTTAGAGTATTTTTTTCTAAAAATAAAATTTTTTGTTTATTTTCTTCTGATTCTGTTATTTCTTGCTCTATTTCTTCAACTTCTTCTCAAATAATGTAATCATCTTCGAGTTTTGGATTTTGTTTTAAAACTTCAAAAAATTTTAAAAGTAAACTGATCATTTCATCTAAATCATCCAAAGATTCAATTTTTTGTATTATTTTATCAATATCAATTCAAGAATATTTTAATCTATATAATTTCAAAAAAGCTATTTTAAACATTCTTCTTAACTTATCTTTTTTTGATTCTACTTTATTTTTTAATTTTAACCTAGAATAATTTTTTCAAATAAATTTTATGATTTTTGGATAAATTTTTAAATATTTTGAATTTTTAATTTCTTCTTTAAAATCATTTTTAAAATTTTCTATTCTTTCCTTGTTTTTAGTATCATTTAATTCAAAGTAATTTTGTTGTATGATTTCTTTTTTTTCTTTATTTAAAACTCAAATACTATCTAGAAAATTATGAGTTTCTTTGTATTTTAAGCTAATTTTTATTAAATCATTTTTATTTAAGATTCAATATTTTCCTAAATCTTGTAAAATTGGAAAATTTTTATTTTTTCTTAAATCATTATTTTTTCAAAAAATTTTATTTAGATCTACTTTTTTATTTAAAAGTTCAAATAGTTTTTGTTTTAAAAATTCTTTTTTTGATTTATTTAGAGTCAGAAATTCCAAAGATTTTTGTATAGAATTTTTCAATATATCAATATCATTTTTTTCAGGATTATCTAATTTTTCAAGTTGAAAATAAACATTTATAGCTCTAAAAAAAGGTTTTTCTCAAGATTTCAAAAAACTAAAAAAATCTCCAAATTCTTTTTTGAATTTAGACTCAATTTTTTCTAATTTTTCTGCATTTTCTTTTTTTGTTTGCAGTAATTTTAACTCAAGATTTTCAAGTGGATTTTTCATATAAATATGATAATATTTTTATTTTTTAAAAATTTTTTAGTTTTATAATAAGAAGCTTTAGTTTCTTTTCTTACTTATATTTCAATATATTATTTGAAAAATTTTTTAATTTTTTACTTATTTATTAAACTAATTTATTTTTTTCTCTAATTCTAATAAATACTTCCTCAATCCTTCAAAATCTTTTTTTTCTACAAAATTATTAATTTGTATTTTTTCTTTTCTATATAAAAATTCAAAAAAACTTGTTTCTCATTTTATTTTTTTATATGCATATTTATATAAAGTAGATAATTTATTTTTTCATA
>CAZRIS010000050.1:0-4644 GCA_964600205.1 uncultured Candidatus Peribacteria bacterium
AATGTGGCATTTTAGCTAAATCTCCTACAATAATATTTCAAGAAACATCTTTTCAAACTGCCAAAGGAATTTCAATTTTTTCATTTCTGAACTCTTTTGATTGTAAAACTTCTTTTAATCAAACAGCTTGTCTATTATCATTTGGAACTTCAATTCATACAGCTCAAAGTCCTGGAATTGGAGCTTGAATTCTTATATTTTTTGCTTTTAAAGCCAAAGTTAAATCTCTTTTTAAATTAACTATTTTTTTAAGAGCTACTCAAGCTTTTGGTCTTAATCTATATTGAATAACTGTAGGTCAAATTTCATATCCCAACATTTCTACTTCAATTTTGAATTGCAATAATTTTTCTTCTATTTCTATTTGTTTTCTTCTAATTTCATTTTCATCAAAAATAATTTTTCATCATCTATCTTTAAGTAAATCTATAGAAGGTAGCTTCCAATTTCCAAAATCTTTTTTTACAACTACTTCTCAAGAAACAGTTTTTTTATCTTCTTTTTTTTCTTCTTTTTTAAATAGTGAAGATATAACTCATTTTTTTTCTACTTTTATTTTTTTAGGAGCATTTTTTAGGCTTAATTGTTTAGGTTGTTTTGCTTTTATAAGCTCTTCTTTTTCTTTTTGTAATTTTTTAAGCATTTCTTCTAATTTTTCTTTTTCTTTATCTTGTTTTTTAGTAACTTCAACTTTTTTAGAAATAGTTTTTTCTTGTTTTTTAGGAATAATTTCTTTTAAATCTCACATTTTAGGAGCAATACTAAAAATTGATTTTACAAAATTTATAGGAGAAAATTGAAATAATATAACAAGTGAAAATAAAAATAATACAAAAGAAATAAATAAAACAGCCAAACTTCATACCCAAACTTCCATTGTAGGATATAAATTAAAAACTGCACTATATTCTCTATAAAAAAATCAAATTATAGTAGTAACAGAAGAAAAATAAAAAAATAATCATAAAATTTTATAAAAATCAAAATAATTATCCCTTTCTTTGAATAAAATAATAGATAATCAAATAGTAGCAGAAGAAAAAATCCATTTATAATATTCTCAAAATAATTTAAATAAAAAATCAAGATAATAACTTCAAAGTTTTGAATGAGAATCTATAATCAAAGTCATAACTCAAAAGAAGGCTAGCAAGCTAGCCCAAAAGTATTTTTTTGTTTCATTTGATATTTTATTTTTCTTTACAGTTTTTTTTCTTGCCACGATTTTTATATTTTTACTATTAAATACACACTTATTATACATAAAATATAAAAAATTCAATATTTTTTTAAATCAAAAAAAACTAGCTAAATAGCTAGTTTTAAAAGATTATTTTAAATAAAAGTTATTATATTTATGCAGCCATTCAAGCTAATTTTACAGTTTGTTTTGGTGCATAATTTATATTATTAACTCCTTTATATTTATTTACATTTAATACATTTAAAGTATCCTCTAAACAAATTTTTCATACTTCTTCAGGAGAAATTCAAAATAATCAAGCTAATTCTTTAGTATTTTTTAATCATTCAACAAAATCTCATAAATTAAATTGTTCTATTTGATCCATTAAATCATTAACAGAAATTTTATATAATTCTCTTGCAGTTGCTATACTCAATGGTAATGGTATAGTTTTATTTGGTGCATTAAATTTTTCAGATAATGTATTTATTGTTGTTCTCATAATCATAAAGTTAGGGATATAAAATTTTTATCTTAAAGCTAGGAAATAGCTTTTGTTTTTTTTGTATAAATTATTAAGTACAAATGCAGCTTCAGCTTTATTTATATGAACATTTGGTCTAAAATAACTCTTTCAAAATTCATCTTTCCAAGTATTATCTCAAAATATTTTTGCTACTTTTTTATTTAATTTTTCATCTATATCTCTGTAATTTTTCAGTTTGTATCATTTAGAATCATCAAAAACTAAATATTTATAACTAAGTTCTATAAATTCTTTTCTAGATATAGCTTTGTATTTTGATATTCTTTCTTTTTTTATCATAGCTAATCTTTTATCAATTTTATTTTTCAAATCTTCATCTATAGTGTTATCTTTCAGTTTATACAAAGCATTTTCTATCCAAGAAAGAGCTTCTTTAGCTTTCAAATCTTTATTTGCTTGAAAATATCATCTATTTACTCAAGAAACTATATTTTTTTCAAGCATATTTTTTACATCTTGATAATACACATAATTTCTTTTTAAATCTTTTGGTAAAACAGAATAAATATTTTTATAAGCTAAAACTTTATTGTTATAATTATTTATTATTTCTATTTTTGGATTTGAAGAAGTAGCTTTATAATCAAAAATCACAAGTCAAGCAATAGTATCTTTATAGCTAAAATTTATTTCTTTTTTGAAATCTTTTTCACTACATTTTCTTCTAAAGATAGTTCTTATATTTCTTAAGTTTCATCTTTTTATACAAACAACTCAATTTTCAGCTTTCAATTTAAAAGTAGATCAATAAGGTATATTTATAAGTTTTTTTCAAGAAGAATCTTTCATTAAACCTATTCAAGTCTTTATTTCTCAATAAACTATTTTTTTAGAAGAATAAATTCTAGCAGTTTTTGGATAAATTTTTTTTCAAGCTTTTAGTATTCTTAAATTAAAAGTTTTTAATATCCTACTTCCAAATTTTACTTGTAATCTAGTAGTTCCTTCTTTTAATCAAGTTATATTTACATTTCTTTTTCAATCTGAGAAATAATATAATTTTTTAGGAAAAACTCTTACATTATTATTTGAAGTTTCAAATGTTAAATTCAAAGGAGTAGTTCATTTAAAAAATCTATTTTTTCTTCTCTTTGATTTTATCTCAATTTTTAAATTTATAGAATTTCATTTATTTATATTTCCTCAAATATTTGATAAATTTAAATTTATGTTATATTCTCTTAAAAAATCATCTATTTCTCTTTTTTCAATTTCTGCTCTTGTTAAAATATGAGTTCTAGAAATTTTTTGAAATTGTGGTAAATCTACTTTATTATTTAATACAACATTTTTTGATTTAAAACTTGACTTAACTTGTCATAATCATTTAATTATAGCTAAATAATCTTTTTTAGCTTGTGCTCTTGTTTTCGGACCAAACCGTCCTGCTCATAAATCATTTTTTGAAGAAATTATTTTTCTATTTATTTGATATTCTATTACATTTTTTTCTAATTTTTTATAATCTCAATCTATTGCTCATTTATAATATCAAAGTGTTTTAAATATTTTTTGAACTTTTTTAATATCATCTTTTGAATATCAAATATATACAGTTCTATTAAAAACTCACATTATATCATCATTTTTTTGTTTTTTATAAACTACTTTTTTAGTAGAATTTGATTTCACAACAGTTTTTCAAAAATTTGATCTAGAGATTTTTTTCACTTGTTTTATAGAATCAAGAATTTTTCAATTAGTTTCTACAAATAATAATGGATCAATAGTATTTTGAGCTAATTCATTAAAACAAACTCATTTCTCAGTTATATCATGGTAAGAATAAGGACAAGTTTTTCTACTATAATAGAATGGATGAAAAGGTGTATCTAAATCAATTTGAAAATGAAGATGATTTCAAGTAGAGTTTCAATCACTTCATACTTCTCAAATTTTAGTTCAAACAGAAACTCTTTGCCCTTTTTTAACTAAAATTTTAGACATATGAGCATAATTTGAAAAAACTTTTTTTCATCTAATAAAATGCTCTATAGTTACCACATTTCCCCATCCTAATGCTCTTTTTGCAACTATAACCTTTCAATCAGCAATAGCATATACAGGAGTTCATTTTGCAGTAGCTATATCTGTTCATTCATGTCCTCAAAATCAAACATCCCAACCATATTTATAACTAGCTCACCATAAAGTAGTATAAAATCTAGTATAATCATTATAACCTCAATTAAGTTTTATATATTTTTTATAATCTTTTGTATGTAAAATAGGTAAATTTCTTTTACAATTACTTTTTAAATCTTTAAAATCTTGGAATCTACAAGAAAGTTTTGAAACTTCTTTTAAAGGATAAATTATTTTAGTTTGACTACTAGAAGCAGAAACTAAAGAAAAACTAAAAATATTCGAAACCAAAACACTTGATAAAAGCATAATTGAAGTTAATTTTCAGATTATGTTTCTATTTTTTTTCATAATATAATAACTTTATTTTTAAAATAATCTTTTTGTAAAAGTAAATTTTTTTATATACTTATTAGAAGTAAAAGTGCTTCCCTATTTTTAGTATTTAATACTTTTTATTACTTCTAAGTGGAAGTTTTACTTTATTTAATAAGTATATTATTAAATTTGACTTTTTGTTTTTTGTATACTTAATTAATCTTACACAGATATTATCACACAGTTTTTAAAACTTGTCAATTATTTTATTTATTGTATAATTAATTTTTATAAAAATAAAAAACTCTTTGGCTTAACAAAGAGAAAAATTAATTAAAAATATTTTTTATTAAAAGTCAATATTATTTATAAATATTGTATAAATTATTTATACAATAAAATATTAATTAGTCAAATAATGTAATTTTTTTATGAAAATCTTTGATATAACAATATTTTGAATACATATTGCACCAAGTTATTATTGACTTATGTATGCTTTATGATT
>CAZRIS010000051.1:0-4604 GCA_964600205.1 uncultured Candidatus Peribacteria bacterium
ATTAAGAAAAGATAAAAAAATAGGTGAATGAAAAATAACTTCTTTAAAACAATGAGTAGAGGAAGTAAAATCTTTAGAATGACCTATAGAATGTTGAGTTAAATATGAAGGTAAATGAGATATTGTAGAGTGAGATACTTTTGAATTATATAAAATAATTATAGAAAAATAAACTTGATTTTTTAGAAAAAATTGTTATTTTCTTGGCATTAAAATATTGATTTTACTAAAAATGATAAAAAAAATTTTATATAAATATACAATTATTTTGATATTAAATTTAGTTTTCTTTTTAGTAATTTGATATTTTTTAGATATATATTTTGAAACAAATTGAAAAATAATTATAATTTTTCTTATTTTAAGTATTGTAAATTTAGTTATAATGACTCAAAATTTGGTTAAGAAAAATTTAGCCAAATTGCAGCAAATAAAAGAAAATATTAAAAATAATAAATAAAAAATGCAAAATACTGAAATTAAAAATTTAAAGAATGCAGAAACTCATACAGAAACTGTACATTCTTGACCACATATTCCAAAAATTCAATGAGAACAATTAGGTTATGGTTTTTCTACTACAACTTTGACTTTATTATTATTTAGTTTTTTTGTAGTTATATTTTCTATTATTTGAAAAAATATTTTGAAAAAAAATAAAAAATCAAAATTAAAAATAGGAATTTTGACTTTTATAAAATTTTTTGATGATTATTTAAGAGAAACTTTTTGAGAAAAATCTATAGCTAGAAAATATTTTCCACTTGTTGTTTGAATATTTATAATAATATTTGCTTGAAATTTATTTGGTTTAATGATTGATTGGTTGGCTTTAGCTTTACCTTCACTTCATATTAATGAGTATTTTAGACCAATTCATAGTGATTTAAATACTACTTTGGTTTTAGCTACAATTACAGTTGTAACTTTCTTAGCTGTTTGAATAAAAACTCACTGAACAGGTCATACTGTAAAATCTTATTTTTTCAATTTTACTTGAAAAAGTATTTGAGATAAACTTGTAAATGTATTTGTTGGTTGGCTTCATTTTATTTGAGTTCCAGCTACTTTAGCTTCATTATCTCTGAGATTATTTTGAAATATATTTGCTTGAATAGTTTTAATATCTGTTATTACTTTTCTTTGAGCAAGTATGACAGAAAGTTTATTTCAATCAGGTAGATTGCTTTCTACACCATTTTGGTTTTTTGAGTTTTTTGTTGCTTTTGTTCAATCTGTTGTATTTGCTGCCTTGATAATATCTTATATTAATCAAGCAAAAGAAGAGCATTAAAATAAAATTTAGATATATGAATTTGAAAAAATATTTTTTCAAATTCACAATTTATATTTTATTTACTTAATAACATAAAAATATGGAATTAAAAGAATTAGCAATGGCTTTAGCTATTGGTTTAGGTGCTATAGGACCTGGTATTGGTATTGGTTTAATTGGTAAAGGTGCTTTAGAAGCTCTTGGAAGAAATCCTGAAGCTTCTGGTAAAATAAACTCTTTAACAATTCTTACTATTGCATTTGCTGAAGCTGTTGCAATATATGCACTTGTTATTGCATTTATTATTGGTTTTGTAAAATTATAATAAATAAAAAATTACAAGAGGCTAAAGACTCTTGTAGTTTTTGGTTATTTAATTTAATATTACTTATAACAAGGATCTTTAGCTCCTTGTGTAAAAAATATATAAAAATATGATAGATTTAAAATTTGTAACTGTTGAAACTTTTGTTATTCAATTTGTAATTCTTCTTATTGTTTTATGGGTTTTAAATAAATTTTTATTTAAGCCTTATTTAGAATACTTAGATTCTTGGGAAGATAAACAAAAAAAATTAGAAGAAGATTATAATAATATAGATAAACTTATTGCAAATGCTAAATCTGAAAAAGAAAAAATTTTGCAAGAAGCTAGACTTAAATCAGATCAAATTATTTCTGATGCTGAAAGTTTGGCAAAAGCTAAAAAAGATTCTATTTTAGAAAAAGCAGAAAATGAAGCAAAATCTATGATTGAATGAGCAAAAGAAGAAATTGAAAAAGAAAAATTATCTATGCTTAATTGAGTAAAATCTCAATTAACTTGATTAATTTTAAAATTTAATAAAAAATTATTTGGTGAAGAAAAATTAAATAAAGATTTTATTGAAAAAGAATTATCTTCTATTAAATAAAAAAAATTAAAAATATGAATAATTTAGAAGGAAAATCTCTTGTTGAATTAAAAGAAATTTTAAAATCTCTTAAGTTATATAAAGATTTAAAAGATAAATTATGAAATAGAGGAAAAGCTTTGTTTCAGAGTTTAATTGAAAAAAAATCTTTGTATAAAGTAGAATATTTTGAAAAACTTTGAGAAAAAAATGCTTTAGAAGAAGCACAAAAAATTTATGAAAAAATTTTTTCTAAAAAAGTTTGAGTTGATGAGATTATATTAAAATCTAAAGATACTTTAGAATGATGAATTAGAGTTTTTTTAGATGATAATTTAGTTGATTTAAGTTTTAATAGAATAGAAAAAAAATTAAAATAATTAAATAATAATATAATAAATATGAGTGAAAACTTATTAAAAAATATTATAAGTGATTTAGAATCAAAAATTGATTCAGTAGATTTAAACCCAGAAATAGAAAATTCAGGTGAAGTTTTTTATCTTTGAGATGGTATTGCAAAAGTATCAGGTTTAAGAAAAGTTGCTTATAATGAAGTTGTTGAATTTGAATCAGGAGCAAAAGGTATTGCTCTTAATTTGGATGAACATTTTGTATGAGTTGTAGTTTTGGAAGGTTTTAATTCTATTAAAGAATGAGAAACAGTAAAAGCTACTTGAAAAACTCTTAGTGTTCCAGTATGACCTGAAATGGTTGGTAGAGTTGTTAATGCTTTATGAGAACCAATTGATGGACTTGGAGAAATAAAAGCAAAAGAATATTATCCAGTAGAAAGAGTGGCTGAATGAGTTATGAAAAGAAAATCTGTTCATGAACCACTTGAAACTTGAATAAAAGCTATTGATGCTCTTGTACCAGTAGGTAGAGGACAAAGAGAGCTTATTATTTGAGATAGACAAACTGGTAAAACTCAAGTTGCTATTGATGCAATTTTAAATCAAAAAGGTCTTTGAGTTACTTGTGTTTATGTAGCTATAGGTCAAAAAGAAGGTAAAGTTGCTAGAGTTGTAGAAGAATTAAGAAAAGCTTGAGCTATGGAATATACTATAGTAGTAGCAGCTTCTGCATCTGATCCAGCTTCTATGCAATATTTAGCTCCATACTCTGGTTGTGCTATGGCTGAATATTTTATGTATAATAGCAAGCATTCATTAATAATTTATGATGATTTATCTAAACATGCAAATGCATATAGAGAAATGTCATTACTTTTAAGAAGACCACCAGGTAGAGAAGCTTATCCTTGAGATATTTTTTATTCTCATTCTAGACTTCTTGAAAGATCAGCAAAATTGAATGAAGATATGGGATTAGGTTCAATGACTGCTTTACCTATTATTGAAACTCAAGCTTGAGATGTTTCTGCATATGTTCCTACAAATGTAATTTCAATTACAGATGGTCAAATTTTTCTTGATTCAAATTTATTTAATTCAGGACAAAGACCAGCAATTGATGTATGATTATCTGTTTCAAGAGTTTGAGGTTCTGCTCAAATAAAAGCTATGAAAAAAGTAGCAGGTACTTTAAAACTTGATCTTGCTCAATATAGAGAATTAGCTGCTTTTTCTCAATTTGCTTCTGATTTGGATGAAGCAACAAAAGCTCAACTTGATAGATGAGAAAGAATGATGGCTTTATTAAAACAAGGAGTTTTTTCTCCAGTAACTGTTCCTAAACAAGTATGTGCTATTTATGCTTGAACTCAAGGATTTTTAGATAAAATTCCAGTTGATAAAGTTTCAAAATTTGAAGAAGAGTTATACACTAAATTAGATGAAGAAAAAACTATTTTAGAAGATATTGAAAAAAACAAAGTATTAAGTGATGCTTCAAAAGAAAAATTAGAAGAAATAATAAAAGAACTAGTAGAGTTAAATAAATAAAAAATGGATGTTATATTAGTTAATTTTAAATGAAAAAAATATAATGTTGTTTTTACAAAACATGCTTTAGAAAGGATGAAAAGTAGAGGAATAACTTTTTATGATGTTAAAAATAGTATTGAAAATTTTGATAAACATTATAAAAGTTATTGAAAAGATGTTGTTGAAAAAGAAATTGATTTTAATATAATAAGAACAGTTTTCTCTATAAATTCAGACAATATTATTTTAATAACATCAATGTTTTTATGAAAATAAGTTATGATGAAATTGCTGATGCTATGTATATAAAATATTCAGATAATAAAATTAGTAATACAAAAGATTTAAATTGATCTATTGTTGATTTTGATGAAAATTGAAATATTGTTTGAATAGAGATTATTTGAGTAAAAAAACATTTTAAGGATAATAATATTATATTAAAATCAATTGATAAAGAAGAATTAATTTATAGTTAAAAATCTAAAATCTAACAAAAAAATATGGCAAATGCTAAGGAAATAAAAAGAAAGATAAAATCTATAA
>CAZRIS010000052.1:0-4349 GCA_964600205.1 uncultured Candidatus Peribacteria bacterium
ATTTTTCTTTCTCTTGGAGATAAAAAATCAAGCATTTCATATAAATTTTCTTTTAAAAGATTCATATTTGTTTGTTCATCTGGTGTTTGATTTTTATCATCCTCAATAAAATCTCATAAACTTGTATCTTCTTCACTACCTACAGGAGCATCAAGACTTAAAATATCTTGAGAAATTCTCATTATTTGTCTTACTTTTTTTACATCCATATCAAGTTCTGTAGCAAGTTCTTCTAAAAGTGGTTCTCTTGTAAGTTCTTGAGTAAGCCTTCTATATGTATGTGTGAATCTATTAATAGTTTCAATCATATGAACTGGAACTCTAATAGTCCTTGATTGATCTGCTATAGCTCTTGTTACTCATTGTCTTATCCACCAAGTAGCATATGTCGAGAATTTAAATCATTTATCTGGATCAAATTTATCAACAGCTCTAAAAAGACCAACATTTCATTCTTGAATTAAGTCAAGAAGACTAAGTCCTCTTCACATATATTTTTTAGCAATTGAAACAACTAATCTTAAGTTTGCAGCTGCTAATTTTTTTCTTGCTTCTTGATCTCAAGCTCTGATTCTTCTTCAAAGTTCTATTTCTTCTTCTGCAGTTAGTAATTCAACTCTTCATATTTCATTTAAATACATTCTAATAGAATCATCTGAAATTTCAGTTAGAGAAATAGGAGATTTATCTTTTCTTATTTTATCATTTGATGAAAATAAATTATCTTTATCTAGATTATCTACTATATCTATTTTTAATTGTAAAAATCTAGTATATACTTCATCAAGTAAATCTAAATCTTCTTCAGCATTAGGTAAAGCAGCCATAACTTCATCTTGAGTGACTTTTCATTCTTTTTTTCATTTCTTCATTAGTTCTTGTATAGCTTCAGGCATTCATTCAAGCATTTCTTTTGGAACTGTATCATCTATAAATTTTTGTAATCATTTTCATACTCTTCTTTTATCTTCACTTCTATCTTTTGGCATTTTTTTTAATCATTTTTCTTTTGCTAATCAGCTTATCACAATTTCTTCATCATTTTTATCATTTCAAGAATTGTTATTTTCTTTTCATACTTCTTCTATTTGTAAAGAATTTAAATCAACTTCTTCTATTAAATTTTTTTTATCATCTTTTGAGATAGTTTTTACCATATTTTTTTGATATTTAATAAATAAATTAAAAAATAAGCAAGACCAATCAATAATTATGACTGGCCTAATTAAATTTTCATTATATCTTCACTTTTTTTCTTAGCTAGTTCATCAATTTTTTTATTAGCTTCATCAACTAATTTTTGTAATTCTTTTTCTAGATTTTTTTCTTCATCTTCTGATATTTCTTTATTATCTTTTGCTTTTTTTATGTCTTTTAGAGAATCTCATCTAGCATTTCTTACTCAAATTTTTGCTTCTTCTGCTATTTTTTTTACAACTTTTACTAAATCTTTTCTTCTTTCTTCTGTTAATGGTGGCATTTTTATCATAACACTATCTGCCATTGTTTGAGGATTTAATCATAATCCAGCTGCAGTTATTGCTTTTGCTATTAATCAAATAGCTGTTTTATCATATGGTTTGATACTTAAAGTTTGAGCATCAAGAGTATTGATACTAGCCATATTTTTTAAAGGAGTTGGTATTCCGTATTGTTCTACTATAACATCTTCTACTAAATTAGGATTAGCTCTACCTAGTTGTAGTTTAGAAAATTCTACTTCTAAATGTTTTATAGCTTTTTCTATTCATTTTTTTGCTTTTTCTAGCATATTTCTATTTATTAAAAAATATATTTTAAATATGACAAAGATTATAGAGAATAATAAAAATTTTTCAAATTTATTTTTTGTTTTACTATTCTTGATTTTTATTATTAAATAATTAGAATTATATAAATTTTTTATTTTGTTAATAAAAATATGCCTGATAGTCTAAAAAAATTAATAAATTCTATAAGTTATTTACCTTGAATATGAGAAAAAACTGCTACAAAACTTGCTTTTTTTTTGTTAAATGCAAATCAAAATTATTTGGATAATTTATGAAATAATATTATAAATATTAAAAAAAATTTATCTAAATGTAGTAATTGTAATATTTTAACAGATAAAAATAAAGATTTATGTGAAATATGTTCTAATCCTAAAAGAAACAAAAATCAAATAATGGTTGTAGAAGAATATCTTGATATGATAACAATAGAAGAAACTTGAGTATATAATTGAGTTTATCATATACTTTGATGAGCTATATCTCCAATTAATTGAGTTTTTATTTGAGATTTGAATTTTGAAAGTTTATTTGATAAAATAAAAAAATCAGATTTTAATATAGAAATAATTTTAGCAACAAATCCAAATATAGAATGAGAAGCTACTTCTCAATATATAATAGAAGAAATAGAAAAAAGAAAATTAAAACATAAAGTGATATTAACAAAACTTTCTAGATGATTATCAAGCTGATTTATAGAATATGCAGATAATTTAAGTCTAATAAATGCACTAAAAGATAGAAAAAAAATATAATAATTTTTTAATAAAATAATATGTCAGAATTTGCACCACCTTGAAGAAAAGTAAAAATGACTAAAGCTCAAGTAAAAAAATATATAAAAGATTTAGAGAAAAAAAGGAGAATAGCACAACAAAAACTTGAAGAAGCTAAAAAATCTTGAGAATTTGAAAAAGAAAAAAAAGAATTAAAAGAAATTGAAAATTTACTTGATGAATTATAAAAAAGGCTTTTTAAAGCCTTTTTTATTTTATCCATCAGTTTATTATATCATCTATAACTTGAGCCATTTTTTCTGGAGAATGTCTTACAAAATCTTTTTCATTTAATAAATCTCTTTCTATTAATTTATATTTTTTATGTTTAAATTTTTCTAAATCTTTTTGTTTTAATTTTACTGGTTTTTTATTTTCTTCTTTTTTGTATTTTGCAACCATATAATCACTTATTTGTCCATTATTTACAATAACAAAATCAAGAATATTTTCTCATAAATATTTTTCTATTTCATTTACAAAATCTATTACTTCAAAATTTGTAGTTTCTCAAGATTTAGTCATTATGTTACAAAAATAAACAATTTTTGCATTATTATGTTTTTTTGCTTTTTTTATAGATTTAGAAACACCTTTTACTAATAAATTTGGAATTATAGATGTATATAAATCTCAAGGTCAAATAATTATAATATCACTAGATTCCAAAGTTTCTCTAGCTCTAGAATTTATTTTTACTTCTGGCTCTAAATAAGCTTTTTTTATACATAAATTTGGATCATAAGTAGCACAATCTATATTTGTTTCTCAAATTATCTTTTGTCAGTCTTCAAGTTCTACTACTAAATCAGATTTTTCTAATGTTACTGGTATGACTTTTCATCTAACTCTAAAAAGTCTTGAAATTTCATCTAATCATTTTTGAAAATCTCAAGTTATATCATTCATTGCTGTAAGTAATAAATTTCAAATAGTATGTCATGAAACAGAACTATCTTTATCAAATCTATATTCAAAAAGTTTTCTTAAAAGTAAACTTTCCTCACTTAATGCTAAAATTGCTCTTCTAATATCTCAAGGTGGTAAAGTTCAAAATTCATCTCTTAAAACTCAAGTACTTCATCAACTATCACTCATTGATACAACTGCAGCTAAATTTAGATTTTTATTTCTTTTTAGTCATGTTAAAACATTATAGGTTCAAGTTCATCAACCTATCATTGTAATATTTACTTTATTTTGAAGTATCATATAAAAATTTAAAAAATATTATTTTACAACAAAATTAACAATTTTTCAAGGAACATAAATTTCTTTTATAATTTCTTTTCCTTCTATCCATTTTTTTACTCAAGGAGCATTTTTTGCTTTTTCTAAAACACTTGTCTTATCTTCATCTTTTGCTATTTCTATAGTATCTCTAACTTTTCCAAGAACTTGAACAGCTATTTTTACAGTATTTTCAACTAATAAACTTTCATCAACTTCTGGCCAACTAGCAAAAAATATTGAATTTTTATTTCATAATCTTTCCCATAATTCTTCAGCTAAATGTGGAGCAAAAGGACTTAGGATTATAGCTAATTTTTCTTTAAATTCTTTTTGTAAATTTTTGTCTTTTGGAAGTCAATTATTTACCAAAATCATAAGTGAAGCAATTGCAGTATTGAATTTATAATTTTGTATATCTTCTTCTACTTTTTTTATTGTTTTATTTAGAAGTTTCATTGTTTCTTCATCATTTTTAGCAATTTTTGCTTCAGAAGTATAAAGTCTTTCAGTTTTTTCTAAAAATCTTCTTACTCAAATAATATTTTTTGTATCCCAAGGAGCAGAA
>CAZRIS010000053.1:0-4280 GCA_964600205.1 uncultured Candidatus Peribacteria bacterium
GAAGAATTAAGTAAAGAAGAAGAATTAAGTAAAGAAGAAGAATCTTATAAAGATAAATTTATAAAACTTCAAGCTGATCATGAGAATTTTAAAGCAAGAGTTAATAGAGAAAAAGATGATATGATTTTTTTCCTAAAACAAGATATTTTATTAAAAATTCTTCCTAGACTTGATGATATTGAAAGAATTTTAGCTAATACAAAAGAAGAGGAGAAAAAAACTTCTGTGTATGAAGCTTTGGTTGTTTTACATAAAAAATTGGTTTGAGATCTTGAAAAAATGTGAGTAAAACCTTTTGAATCAAAAGGAAAAGAAGTAGATCCAGATAGGCATGAAGTTATGACAACTATGCCATGAAAAAAAGAATGAATAGTTTGTGATGAATTTGAAAAATGATATGAACTTAATGGAAGAGTCTTAAGACATGCGAAAGTTGTAGCTTGAGCTTGAGAATAATAAAAAAGTGCTTTTTAAAGCACTTTTTTTATAGGTTATTGAAATTTATTGCTATTTCTTTTTTATTTTTTATAAAATCACTTAAAATTTTATTTTGTTTTAATTTTTCTTTTAAAATTAAATTTTTAATATCATTTTTTAAAGCTTCTTTTGTTTTTGGTCAGATTCTTCAAGCTCATAAATCATTTTTTGATTTAATTATTTTTTTATCTAATTGATATTCAATAAGTGCTTCTCTTGTGATTTTTCAAAAAATAGCTGTATCTTTATAATTAAAATATCATAATTTTTTTAATTGTTTTTGTAGAATTCTTACATTTGGAGAAATATCTCAATATTTTATTTTTTCTATTTTTTTTATTTGTTTTTTTGCTTCTTTTAGGGCTATATTATTTAATTCATTAAATTTTTTTTCTAACTCTATTTTTCTTTTTTGCTCTTTTAGGAAATTATTATAAATTTCTTTTAATTTTTTTCTTGTTTTTGGTCAAAAATAACCAGCTCAAATGCTATTTTTTGATTTTATGATTTTATTTTTTAACTGAAAATTAAGTATTATTTTTTTTATTTTTTTATAATCTCAATCTATTTTTCAAGAATATAAATTTAAATCTTTTAATATTTTTTGTAATTTTTTAATGTCTTTTTTTGTTTTTATAGGAGTTGAAAAAAAGTTGTTTATTTTTGAAGAAATTTTTTTACTAAATTTTTTATCAAAATCTCAATTTAAATATTTTTTCAAAATTAAATTTCTAGTTTTTCTTCACCAGTATCAAGCTCAATAATTTTTAGAATTTTTTATTATTCAATTATTTATTTGAAAATTATAAATTGTATCAATTAGTTTTGAATCATATATTCAATTTATTTTTCCTGAATATAATCAAATTTTTTTTAAGAATTTTTTTAATTCTATTACTAATTTTTTAGGACTTCAGACTCAAATTCATTTATTGAAAATACTTGGTATAGAATTTAAATTTTTTACTGTCCAATTTGGAGCAGGAATTTTTTTATAATTTATTGTTATTTTTGATTTTTTTGAAACAATTCTTCATTTTATTTTTCTTTTTCCCCAATATAATGCTCTTTTTAGTCATTCTTCTCAATAACCAACCCAAAGGTCAATTCTATCATATTTATATCCTCTTTTTCAAGCATGTACTATGGCTCATCATCTATCTGAAATTTCTCAGACTCAAAGTCATTTTAGATAAATTTTTGTTCCAAATTTATATCATTTTGGAGCTGCAAGCATTCAAGAAAAAACAGGTTTTCAGCTAGCTCATTTAATTCAAGCTCAATTTAATTTTATTTCTTCTTTATAACTTCATTTTAAATAATGTTTTTGATTAGGTAGGGGAGAATAATAAGCAGTTACAATAAAAAATCTTTCTTTACTATAATATTTAGCAAAGCTTATTTTTGGACTTAAGTGTACAAAAAATGTGGTAATTAATATAAAGGCTAATATTTTTTTCATATTTTTTTTATTTTTGTTATTGTAAAGAAATACATTAGTTTTATTTTACCACATTTTTTTTATAAAAAAAAGAAACAATTATTGACTTTTAAATTGTTTCTTTTTAAATTAATTTTAATAGATAATCTAATTTTATTTTTAAAATTTGATTTTTAGTTTTATTTTTTATTCTTAAAATTTTGTTTTTAATTTCATTTTTTAATTTTTTCTTTTTATTATTATCAATTCAAGCTTTTTGATTTATATATTTTTTAATTTTATTTGCTATATTTTTTAATTTTTCTTTATTTTTTCTACTTAAAATAATTTTTTTGTTTTTTTCTATTTTATAAGTTTTTATTTTTATTTTTTTATTTCTATTTTTTTCTTCATATTTTTTTTCGAAATATTTTATCAAAGCTGCTTTTGTTTTTTCTCAAAAATATCAAGCTCACCAAGAATGATTATTTTTTATAATTCAAGCTTGTTTTTGGATTTTTAGAATTATTTTTTTTATAGAATTATAATTTCAGTTTATTTTTCAAGAATACATTCATAATTTTTTAAATAATTCTTGAACTTTTTTTACTTCTTCTATTTGAGGATTATCTCAATTTAATCTTATTTCTGGAGAATCTAGAATTATTTTCACTTTTGGTGAAGAATCTTTATATGATACATTATTTTTTTTGATTAAAACATCTTTTGAAGAAAATTTTTCTAGTAATTTTTTATAAGTTTTTGGTCAAAACCATCAAGCAGCAATACTATTTTTTGATTTGATTATTTTTTCTTTTAATTGAAAATTTATTAATGAATTTTTTATTGAAGAATATTTTCAATCAATTTTTCAAGAATATAATCATAATTCTTTAAATTTTTTTTGTAGGATTTCTACATCTTTTTTAGGATGTTTTTCTGGATTTACTACAATATTTTCAAGTCAAGATAAAATATTTTTACTAAATTCTAGAGAAACTTTTGAGTCAGTTGTTACAATTTTTCCTTCTAATATTCTTTTTCACCATTTTTTTGCCCTATATAGTCATTCATCTCAATATCACATCCAAATATCAATTCTATCATATTTGTGACCCTTAACTCAAGCTTTTACAATAGCTCAACCTCTATCTTCTACAACTCAAACTCCATATCATTTAAAATAAATTTTTGTTCAAAATGGATATTTTGAAGGAGCAGCAAGCATTCACATAAAAGATTTTTTTCAAGAAGCTGTTGTATGACCTTCTCAATTTAATCTTTTATCTCAAGCATAAGTTCAAGTTATATAATGTTTTTGATGGGGAAGAGGAGAATAGTAAGCAGTTACTATGAAATAAGTTTTTTTTGTATTTGCAAAAGATTGTTTTACTTGAAAATTAAAAAAAGAAAAGAAACTTATTATTAATAAAAATAATTTTATAAAAATTCTCATGTATTTTTTTAGGAAATAAAAGCCTATATTTAGGATAAAATCCTAAAAACTTTTTTGTTTTTAAAGAATACAAAAAAGAGGCTGAAAAATTTTTTAGTTTTTTAATTTTACTTAAAATTTTTTAAATTCAAGTTTTTTTGTTTTTCTTCACATAATCTTTAGAAAATTATTATTTCATTTTCTTTTCTCATTTTTAGGTTTTTAATTTCTTTTATTGTTTTATTATTTTTTCAGTTTATAAATTTAATTATTTCTCAAATATTAGCTTCAGAAAGTCAGATAGTAGAATTATTATTTGTTATATAGAAGATATATCTAATAATTTCTTTTTGTAAAAAATTTTCTTGTTTATTAAAATCTTCTATAAAAAATCATCATAAATAACCATCTACTTCTTTAAAAATTTCATAAATTTTTTCATATTTTTTTGTATTTTTGATTTTTTTGTCTTCTATTTCTAAAAAATTTTTTATTTTTAAATCTAAAAAATTTTTTATTTCTTCAAAATATTTTAGAGTATTATTTATATTTTTTTTGAAATTAGAATTTATTTTATAGAATTTTGGAATAATTTCATTTCTCAAAAAATTTCTTGTATAATCAAGAGAAAAATTAGTTTCATCAATGAAGTATTTTAAATTATTTTCATCAAGGTATGATAAAATATCTTTTTTTTCTAGATTCAAAAGTGGTCTTAAAATAGCTCAACTTTTTTCTGTCATATTTATAAGCCCTGTAAGTTTTGTTCATCTAGCTAAATTAAAGAAAAAAGTCTCAATTTTATCATCAAGATGATGAGCTAAAAGCACTTT
The DNA here is from genome assembly GCA_964600205.1 of uncultured Candidatus Peribacteria bacterium. Lineage (GTDB taxonomy): Bacteria > Patescibacteriota > Gracilibacteria > BD1-5 > UBA6164 > JALUWO01. The sequence goes on from CAZRIS010000053.1 coordinate 4,166, forward strand.
ATCAGTTTTATAAATATGCATAATTGCATTAAAAAATTGGTATCTTTTTTCTCTTGCTAGTTCTTCAAAAGATTTAGAAGGATACAATTTTTTAATTTTTTCAAAATCACAACTT
>CAZRIS010000054.1:0-4241 GCA_964600205.1 uncultured Candidatus Peribacteria bacterium
TTAGAAGCTCTTCCAATTTTACCACCAGATTTAAGACCAATGATTCAACTTGATGGTTGAAGATTTGCTTCTGCTGACTTAAATGATTTATATAGAAGAGTTATAAATAGAAATAATAGACTTAAAAAATTAATAGAACTTGGAGCTCCAGATGTAATTTTGAAAAATGAAAAAAGAATGCTTCAAGAAGCAGTTGATATGCTTTTAACTTGAGAAACAAGAACAAATAGAAATTGATTTGTAACTGCTACTAAAAAGAAATTAAAATCTCTAACTGAAATTTTAAAAGGTAAACAAGGTAGATTTAGACAAAATCTTTTAGGTAAGAGAGTTGATTATTCTTGAAGATCTGTTATCGTTGTTTGACCTACATTGAAGATGGATGAATGTTGATTACCTAAAAAAATGGCTTTAATTTTATTTAAACCATTTGTTATAGGTAAATTAATAGAAGATTGAGTTGTTTACAATATAAAACATGCTGAAAAATTTATAGAAAAATGAGCAAAAGAAGTTTGGGATGCTTTGGATGAGGTTATTGAAGATAAATATGTTTTACTTAACAGAGCACCTACTCTTCATAGACTTTCTGTTCAAGCTTTTAAACCTGTTTTAGTTGATTGAAAAGCTATACAACTTCATCCTCTTACTTGTACTGCCTTTAATGCAGACTTTGACTGAGACCAAATGGCAGTTCACTTACCTTTGACTCCAAAAGCTCAAGAAGAAGCAAGAGAATTAATGGTAACTTCAAAGAATTTACTTTCTCCTGCAAGTTGAGATCCTATAGTTACACCTTCTCAAGATATGATTTTATGATCATATTATGTAACAGCTCCTTTAAAATGAGAAAAATGAGAATGAAGAGTTTTTGCTAATGTAGATGATGCTACAATAGCTTATGAAAATGGAGTTATAACAATGAAAGCTCTTATAAAAGTAAGATTAAATTGAGAATTAGTTGAAACTACATATTGAAGATTATTGTTTAATGAAATAGTTCCTAAAGAGCTTTGATTTATTAATGAAACTCTTAAAAAATGAGCATTAAAGAAATTATTATCTAGATGTTTTGAAGAATTATGAGCAGAAGTTACAGCTAAATTTGTAGATCAAATAAAGAATTTTTGATATAAATATTCTACTCTTTCTGGACTTACTATCTCAAAAGAAGATATGATAGTTCCAGAAAATAAAAATAAAATTCTTGATGAAGCTTCTGAAAAAGTAAAATTTATCCAAAAAAAGGCTTGGCAAGGATTTTTAACAGAAGAAGAAAAGAAAAATCAATCTATAAAAGTTTGGGCAAAAGCAAAAAATGCAATAGAGGAAGAAATAAAAAAGACTTTCCCAGCTAATAATCATATTTTTAATTTCATAGATTCTTGAGCAAGATGAAATCTTTGAAATCTTACTCAATTATGTTGAATGAAGTGATTAGTAGCTTCTACATCAGGTGAAACAATAGAATTACCAATTAAATCTAATCTAAAAGAATGATTTTCAACTCTTGAGTATTTTATTGCAACTCATGGTTGAAGAAAAGGTAAAGCCGATACAGCCCTAAAAACAGCTCAATCTGGTTATCTTACTAGAAGATTAGTTGATGCTTCTCAAAATATAATAGTAAAAGAAGATGATTGTCATACTGTTCATTATAAAACAGTGAGAAGAAATGAAGGAGAATGAGTATTTAATGAAAGTTTTGAAGATAGAATTTTCTCTAAGACTATTGCTACTCCTGTAAAAGATTCTAAGTGAAATGTTTTGATAGAAGAAGGAACTGTGATAGATAATAAAGTATTAAAATTAATAAATGATAATAATATAGATGAAGTAAATATTAGATCAGTACTTACTTGTGAAACTGAAGGTTGAGTATGTCAAAAATGTTATTGATTAGATCTTTGATTAAATAAAGATGTAGAAATTTGAACTCCAGTTTGAGTTATTGCAGCTCAATCTATTTGAGAACCATGAACTCAGCTTACCATGAGAACTTTCCACTCTGGTTGAGTAGCACAAGAAGGTTGAGATATGACTCAAGGTCTTGCAAGAGTAGAAGAATTATTTGAAGCTAGAAATCCAAAAGTAGAAGCAGAAATTGCTCCAATTGATGGAATTTTAAATATTTATCAAGAAGATGATAAAGTAGTTGTTAGAATTACAGCTGAAGAATTAAAACAAGATGAATATTACTATACTTCTAAATATGAATTAGCTGTAAAAGTTGGTCAAGAAGTAAAAGCTAAACAAATAATAGCTAGAAATAAAGCAGAAAGACAAAGATTAGTTGCAAATTTCCCTTGAGTAGTTAAAAAAATAGAAAATTGAGTTATAATAATAGAAGATAAGGAACCAAGAGTTTATGAATTTAATTTTCCTCTTTGAACTAATATATTAGTAGAAGATGGTTCAAAAGTAAAAGCTTGAGATAAAATAACTTTTGGTTATATTAATTTATCAAAACTTATGAATGTTGCTTGAGTAGTAAAAGCAGAGCAATATGTAGTAGATGAAATAAAAGCTATTTATTCTTCTCAAGGTCAAACAGTTAATTCTAAACATATAGAGCTTGTAGTAAGACAAATGTTTAGTAGAGTAAGAGTATTAGATAAATGAGATACAGAATTTTTCCCATGAGATATAGTTGATATAATCAGATTTAAAAAAGAAAATGATAGACTTATAAAAGAAGGTAAAAAACCATGAATAGCAGAAAGGCTTCTTCTTTGAATAACAAAAATTTCTCTTTATACTGAATCTTGGTTATCTGCTGCTTCATTCCAAGAAACAGTAAGAGTATTAGTTGAAGCTTCTGTTTCTGGAAAAATTGATAAATTAAAAGAATTAAAAGAAAATGTAATTATTGGTAGATTAATTCCAGCTTGAAAACAATATAGAAAACTTATTTGACTTGAGAAAGAAAAAGAGGATGAAAACGAATATTTTGATCCTTCTGAGTTAGAAGAAGATATTTCAGCTAGAAAACTTGAAGAATTAAATGAGAAATTAGGTCATGAAAGTGATTTCTAAAAAAAATACACCAAAATTGGTGTATTTTTTTAGTCAAAAATTTGCAATATTTTTAAAATTATAATAAAATTTATATGTAGGTATGCAACGGTAATTGGTTTTCCTCCTTTTCACCAATTATTGTTGCATATCTTTTTTTTTGTTTAATTTATCTAAAAAATACAGTAAGAAAGTTATAGAATCTAATAAAAATTGAATAATTTTAGATTTTTAGAAAAAAAATATTTGACTTTTTAAATAAAACTGGTATTCTTAAAAATGTAAAGAAAATTTATTTTTTTAAATTAAAAATTATGGGATTAGGGAAAAAAGTAAAAAATCTTAGTTTCACTTTAGCAGCTGCAAGTTCTTTACATGCTTGAAGTTGATGGATTAATTGATCTACTGTATGAGTAGATTATCAAGATCCTAATTATAAAGTTAGACCTGTTTCTCCAGTTGTTAATTCAGTAAGAGAAAATTATCAAAATAAAGTTCATAAAGTTACTAGAAATTGATATAAAGTAAATATTTCTTGATTTTGAGAAAAAATTTGAAAGAATAGTTATTCTTGAGTAGAAGTTAAAATTAATTGAAAAAAGACATACTTAGATTTTAAATATGCTAGAAATTTAGTTTTAGCTAGTGTTTCATATTTAAAATCTTTATGAAATAAAACTTATTTACAATGAGGAGCTTCTTATTTAAAAAAATGTAATTATAGATGACATCATTTTACTTGAGATGAATTAAAAATTTGATTATCTTTAATTAAATATGCTAAACATTTTAAGGTTGAAACTTGAGCTGTTAAATGATATCTAAGAAATTTAAAGTATGCTAATACTGTAGAAAGTGTATATTTTGTAAAAGGTAGTTATAAAAATTGAAAAGTATGAGCAAATATAGATTATACTAATTATTGAGCTTATGGTAAACATAAATCAGATTTTTCTGCTTGATTAAATTTTTATCCAACAGATAATACTGAAATTTGAGTTAATTATAATTCTTTACCACATAAAAGTGGTGATTATAGATTAAATCTTTGATTTGTTTGAAAATTTGGTTGAAATAAGTGATTAAATATCAAGCCTAATGCTTCTATTTCATATAATACAGGTTCACATACTGAAATTCATGCTAGATATGAAGAATGAATAGGTAAAGATTATGATTTTACTCCTAATTTACCTACTAATACTAGACTAAATCAAATATTGTGA
>CAZRIS010000055.1:0-4186 GCA_964600205.1 uncultured Candidatus Peribacteria bacterium
AATTATGAAAATAGCATTTTTTGGAACTGGAGATTTTTCAGCTAATATTTTAAAAAGTTTGATAAAAAATTTTTCTAATAAATTAGAAATAAAATTAGTAGTTTCTCAACCAGATAAACAAGTTTGAAGAAAAAAAATTATACAAAAAACTCCTGTAAAAATTGTAGCAGAAGAAAATAATATAGAAGTTTTACAACCTGAAAAATTAAGGCAAAATCAAGAATTTTTTGAGAAATTAAATTCTTTGGATTTGGATTTCATAGTTGTTGTTGCTTATTGAAAAATTGTTCCAAAAGAAGTTTTGGATGCTCCAAAATATGGGTGTATAAATATTCATTGAAGTATTTTACCAAAATATAGGTGAGCTTCTCCAATACAAGAATCTATTAAAAATGGAGATAAAAAAACTGGGCTTACAATTATGTATATGAGTGAAGGAATGGATGAAGGAGATATTTTGGCTGTAGAAGAAGTAGAAATTTGAAAAGATGATAAAACTGTAGATATTTTTAGGAAATTTGAAGAGATTTGACCAAAACTTTTAGTTGAAACTTTAGAGTGAATTTTAGATTGAAAAATTTTATGAAAAAAACAAGATGATTCAAAAGCTAGTTATTGCTCTAAAATTTCAAAAACTGATTGAGAAATAGATTTTGAGAAAAATTCTTGAGAAGAAATTTATAATAAATTTAGAGCATACTTTCCTTGGCCAGGGATTTATACTTTTTACAAATGAAAAAAATTTAATATTGAAGATGTAATTTTAAAAGATTATTCTTGAAATAAAAAAGTTTGAGAAGTAGATAAATTATCAAAAAAAGAAATTTGAATTGTTTGTAAAGATAAAAAAATTTTAGTTTTAAAACAAGTAAAACTTGAATGAAAAAAAAGTATGGATATAATTTCTTTTGTAAATTGAAATAAGGATTTTTTAGATTATAAATTTTGTTAATATGTTTAATATTGCACTAAATACTTTTAGAGAAATAGTAAGAAATAAATTTTTATATATGATTTTGTTTTTTGCTTTTGCTTTTATTGCTTTTTCTATATCTCTTTGAAAACTTACTATTTGAGATGATAAAAAAATTATTATTGATTTCTGACTTGCTATGATTGAAATTTTTTGAATAATTTGAGTATTATTTGTATGAAGTCAGCTTTTATTTAAAGAAATAGAATGAAAAACTATTTTTCTTATTTTATCTAAACCAGTAAGAAGATATGAATTTTTAGTCTGAAAATTTTTAGGTTTTTCTCTTACTATTGCTTTAATTATTTTGTTTCAATCTATTTTATATTTATTTATTTTGTATTTTAAAAATATAGCTATAACTAAATTAATTTTAGTTTCTTTATTTTTCACATTTTTGAAATTGGAAATTTTACTTGTTTTGGTATTTTTCTTTTCTACTTTTATGTCAAATATTATGACTATTTTAGTTTCAGTAATGATTTATTTTATAGCTCATAGTTTTTCTTTACTTTTAGATATGGCTGTTAGATTAAAAAGTATGTTATTTTTAGATTTTTTAAAAATTTTAAATGTTTTATTTCCTCCACTTGAAGCTTTAAACACAAAAGATTATATTTGAACTCCAAAACTTATAACAAATACTTTTTTACTAGAAAATACTTTTTATTGAATTTTATTTATAATTATTTTACTTTATTTTTCTTCTATTATTTTCTCAAAAAAACAATTTAGTTAATGAAAAAAAAAGAATTTTTTAAATATGCAAAAAAAGCTTGAATAAAAGAAAATATAGCTTTTTTTTTCTTGGAAAAAGTTACAGGATTACAAAAAAAAGAATTATTTTTTTTAGAAGAAATTGATGATAAATATTTAGAAATTTTACAAAAATATTTTTCTAGATACAAGCTTTGAGAACCACTAGAATATATTTTACAAAAAGCAGAATTTTTTTCTCTTGAATTTTTTGTTGATTCTAGAGTTTTGATTCCTAGAAATGATACAGAAATTTTAGTTGAAAAAGCTATTGAAGAAATAAATAAAAATAAAAAAAATATTTTAATTGATGTTTGAACAGGTTCAGCTTGTATTCCTATTTCTATAGCAAAAAATACAAAAAATATAGAAAAAATTTTTGCAATTGATATTTCAAAAGAAGCTTTAGAAGTAGCAAAAATTAATATAAAAAAACATTCTTTAGAAGATAAAATTAAATTAATAAATTCTAATTTATTAGAAAACTTTGAATTAAACATAGATTTTTTCAAAAATTGAAATATTGAAAATTTAATAATTACAGCAAATCTTCCATATGTGAAAAATTGAGATTTTGAAAATATGGATGAGGAAACTGTTAAATTTGAACCAGATGTAGCATTATATTGATGAGAAAAAACAGGTTTTGAATTATATGAAAAATTAACATTTCAAATTTTAGACTTAAAAAATAATTTTTTTAATAATAAGGAGCTAGGAGTGGTTTTATTTATAGAAATTTGATTTGATCAAAAAAAAGTTGCAGTTGATTTTTTACAAAAAAATAATTTACAATTTAATATTTTTAAAGATAATTCTTGAATAGATAGATGTATAAAAATTTATTTTTAAAAAATAAAAAATGAAAAAAGAATTTTCTTGACAATATTCTTGAGAAAAAATTTTGTTTAAAGTAAAAGAAAGTTTGATTAGTTTTATATTTTCAAAATTTTGGATTATTTTTTCTTTTATAGTTTTTGTATCAATTATTTCTAGTTTATTATATTATTTTTGATATAAATTTTTTTCAATTTTATTGTTAATAATTTCATTATTTTTAATTATAATTTATTATTGGTTTTTGTATAAGGATAGTTTTTTATATTTTACAACTAGAAGAGTCATAAAACAGATAAGAAATTGAATATTTTTCAGACATAGAAAAGAATTAAAAATTATGGATATAAAAGCTTCAATGAGTAATAAAAAATGATTTTTACAAACAATTTTAAGAATTTGAAATTTAAAAATAGAGTGAACAGATGATAATTGAGTTATTTATTTTTATTGAGTAAAAGATTATGAAGATTTAGCAAATTATATATGAAGAGTTATTGATTATATAAAATTAAATGGTCATACAGATAATATTGCAAGATATAAATCAAAGAAAGAAAGGCAAAATTTGTGAAAATAATAAAATTGTAGTATAATAAAGTAAGTAAAATTTAAAACAAAAATAATGAGTCTAGAAGAATACATTCCTTCTGAATGAGTTTCTGAATCTCAAGCTTGAGTTGAGTCTAGTAGAGAGCAATCTGAAAAATATAGAGAACAACAAAAAAAAGCTCAAGCTTGAATAAAAAGAACTCAAAAAGATGAAAAAAAAGCTAAAACATATGATATGTTATTAGCTTGATTTTTGGTGAAAATTATAGTGAATGATAAATATTCTACTATTTTGGATGATTTATTTAAGTTACTTGATAAATGATATCCTTCTAATTTTTTACTTTGAGTAATTTCTCTTATTTATATTGATATTTCAAATAAAATCAGAGATTTTTCAAAAAAACAAAAGATAAAATTTCACTATAAAAATAATTTAGAAAAAGAATTCAAGGAAAATGATTTAGATAAAGAAGTTCAAGATAGAATAAATTTATGGATAGAAGATATAATAGATTCTGTAACTATTGAATATTCTGTAATTATGACAAAAAGATTAAAAGAATTATTACTTAAAGATGATGATATAATAGTTTTTGTAGAAAAGGTTTTTTATATATTTTTAAAAGAATTAAATTTTAAAACAGATTTAAATAAACTAAAATGAATATCTATTTTCATACTAAAACAAGTTTATTCTAAAATAAATAATTTAAAAATAGAAGAGATATAAATTTGACTTTTTCTAATTTTTTACTAGTATCTTCTCGCAAAAAAACTTTGCAAGAAGTTTTTTTATTATTTAGTTTTAATAATTAATTATGGCTGATCAAAAAAAGACACCTTTAGATAAAATCAGAAATATAGGTATTATTGCCCATATTGATGCTGGTAAAACAACAACAACAGAAAGAATTTTATATTATACAGGTAAAATTCATAAAATCTGAGAAACTCATGATTGAGAAGGTACAATGGACTGGATGGAACAAGAAAAAGAAAGAGGTATTACAATTACTTCTGCTGCTACAACTTGTTTCTGGAAAGGTCATCAAATAAATATTATTG
>CAZRIS010000056.1:0-2437 GCA_964600205.1 uncultured Candidatus Peribacteria bacterium
TTTTATATTTTTGGTTAATGTTTAGTTTCATAGTTTTTTGGTTAAAAAAGTAAAAATTTGTTCTATATAATTATTATCTTCCATACAAATAATATTTTTGTTATTCTGTATTTCCTCACAAGAAGAAGGTGCTAAAATAAAATATTTCCATCACAATTTTTCTAAACTATCAGGTAACTTTGCTAAATTTTCTAAATCATCTTCATTATGTATTCAATGTGGTTCAATAAAAATTTTTTCTTGCTTTTCAAAATCCAATCATTTTTTCTCCAAATCATAAGGAACAAGCCATAAAATAAAATCTGGATATCTAGGTTTTTCAAATTCTTTTTGATAAAATCAAACTCATTTTTTAGGAACATTTCTTACAATAAAAACTTCATATCAATTTTTTATAAAAATATTTGTTTCTTCATTTAAATATTCTTTTAAATCTTCTATAAATTTAATTTCACTTTCAACCAAATCTGGTTTTATATTTATTTTGTAATTTTTATTTTTATTTTTTTGGGTAGAATAAAGATAATTATATAAATGTTCTCAAAGATAAATAAAATTCCTTCATTCACTAGAACTAATTTCAAATTTTAAAATATTTCAATCTAAATATTTATTTAAATTTATTTCTTTTAATTTTGAATTATTAAAAATATTTTCAATATTTTTAAATAAATTCTCTTCATTTTTTATTTCAATTCAAATATTTTCTAAAAATTCTTTTAAATATTTTTTTCAATCATTTGTTATTTTATTTTTTCCCAAAAAATCTTTTATATCAACAGTAATAGAATATGATTTTAATCATAAAATATCTTTTTGTTTTTTTTCAAAATCTTCTTCTTCATAACTAATAAAATGATTTTTTATTTTTCAAGCTAATATTTGCATATATTTTTCAACTGCTAAATCTATTATTTGCTGTATTTTTAAATAATTTTTATCAATTTTATCTAAATTTAGTCATCAAGATATTGTTTTACTTAAAATATTATTTCATCAAGAAAACATTTCTTTAAAATCTAGAATTATATCATTTTTTAGCTTAAAAATACTTTTTTCTTGATTTAAGAATTTTTCTATTTCAACTTTTAAATTATCAAATAATCAACTTAAATCAAAATCCTTATCTTTTAAAATATTTTTAAATCTTTTCTTAAATTCTTTTTTTATTTTATCCTGTAAATATTTTTCTAAATTTAATTTAGTTTTATAAAATTCTATCAATAACTTATGATTTCAATTTTCTACTTTAATTTTTCACTTAAAATTATTTTTATTTTTTTCTTCTTCAAAATCATCTTTTTCTTCTAGAATATTTGACATAGTTTTTATAACTATATTTTTTCAATTATTTATATTTACTTGCTCTAATTTTTCTTGTTGTATTTTTTCTTTTAAATTCACAAAATCTTGTTTTTCAACTACTTCTTCTAAAACTTTTAATTTATTAAATTTTTTTAATTTTTCTTCTTTTAAATTTTCAAAATCTGTTTCTAAATCAATAGTAAAGGTTAATTTTATATCTAAATCATTCACACTTAAAAAACTTTCTAAAGCACTTGCACTATCTGAAAATACATACAAAGTTTCAAGCAATTTATAAGTAAAATAAGTTTCTTTATCTTCTTTACTTATATCTATATAACACCTTTTTCAATTATTTTTACATCATTTAAGTCTTACTCATCTTCAAAAAAGTTGAACTGCTTCAATATTTGACTTATCAATATTTAAAAGTCAAATTGTAGATATTCTATAATTATCATAACCTACACCAAATTTTTTTGTTGTTCAAATCAAAACATTTATATCATTATTTTCTTCTGCTATTTTTCAAATATTATAGTCTTTATGGATAAAATCACTAAATTTTTTTCTTATTTCAATTTTATCTCATAATTCCTCTTCCAAAATTTTAAACAAACTATTTTCATCACCAATATAAATTGCCATAAAAGGCTTATTGTTTCAAATATTTGCAACTACTATATCTTCTTTTGAATTGCTTCACCTCAATAAATGAAAATTTATCTTATCTTGTTCTAAAATATTTTCTGCATTAAAAAATCTTTTTAATAAATCATAAACTCAATTTTTACTTTCTCAATAAGTATAATTTTTATTTATCTCATCAATAATTTTTTCTTTTAATTTTTTTGCAACTTCACTATTTTCTCACTTTAATTTTTCATCCAAAATTTCATAAATATTTTTATCTTTTTCTTTTAATTCTTTTATTAGTTCAAGTAAATAATTATAAAACTTAATAATTTTTATAACTGACTGATTTCATCAAGTAACATTTGCACCAACATAAAGCATCAAAGGCTTGTAATAATTTTTCAATTTATCTTTTTTAAATTCAAACTTTTCTTGTTGTTTTAAGAAAAAATATAAATTTGCCAAAGAAAATTCATTAAAATAATCTTCTTTTATT
>CAZRIS010000056.1:2537-4144 GCA_964600205.1 uncultured Candidatus Peribacteria bacterium
TTTGATAATCATTTTACACTAATAAAATCATAATCTTTTCAAAAACCATCATCATGGAATTTGTGATAGTTATAATCAAAAATAATAGTTTTTAAGTAAACTAAATCACTTTTTCATTTTTTTTCTTCTTCAATAGCATCATGAAAAGTTGCACTATATTCTATTTTCAATCATTTTTCTCATCTTAATTTTTCTTGTATAGTTTTATAAGTTCATTTTTCAGTATTATTTTTAGCACCTAAATGTGCTTCATCAACTAAAACTAAATTATTTCAATATTTTTTTTCTTGTAAAACATAAAAACTTTCTCATTCTTTTGGAATTTTTTCTCATTTTTTAATTAAACTTATTCATTGAAAATATCAACCCAAAACTTCACTATATTTTTTATCTAAATTTTTTCATTTTATATCAATTATTTCAATTTTTCAATTATTCTTAAATTGCTTTAATAAAGCATCATTAAAAGTAATAAATATTTTATTTTTTAATTCTTTGTCTGTATTTTCAGGATTATATTTTTCAAATTGTAAAATATTTGCCAAACTAACAAAAGTTTTTCAACTTCAAGTTGCCATCCAAAAAGCAATATTTCACAAATCTTTTTCTGTAAAAAATAATTTTTCTTTTAAATCTTCATTTTCTTCTAATTCTTTTTTATATTTTTCTTCAATAAAATTATTTACTTTTGCTAAAAAAATTTCTTTATCACTAAAAAAATTATCCAAATAATATTCAGAAAAAAGCAAAGCTAAAAATTGATAATACCTAAAATTTATTCATAAATTTTTTTCATATTCAAAAATATTTTCTATGTATTCTAATAATTTTTCATCATTAAATAAATTTTTCACACTATCTTTTAAATCATTTTTTCTATCTTCAAAAATCTCTTTTATTTCAGAAAAATTTTTATTTCAAACAACTTTTTCTTTAATAAAAGAATACAAAATTGGTTCTTCTATGTTTATTTTTTTTGCCATTGTTTTTAATTATTTATAAAAATTTTATTTTAAATTTTTTCTATCTTCTCAAAATCACAAATTATTTTTACTTGAAACAACTTTTTTTCAAGTTTTTTCTTCTAATTCTTTTCTTGCATTTCCTGCAACTTTTCATCATTCTTTACTTGCTTTTTTCACTTCTTTAAATCATTTAGAATCTTTTGTTTTCATTATTTCAGTTGTAGAAGCTTCAGCCAACATATTAAAAACAAGCTCCAAATTACTCATATTATCTTTCAAACTTTCTTTTTTTAATCATTTCAAATTTTTATATTCAGAAGTTGTCATCCCAGACCAACCTTTCAAAATTTCATTTGTCAAAATAGCATACTCAACACCTTCTTTTATTCATCTTTGCTTCCATTCTCAAGTCAATTCTTTTCTAATCTCAATAGATTTAAGTCTTTGTCTTATCCAATCCTCAGAATATCATTTTTTTCTATAAGTTGAAATAGCTCTTTCCACTGCTAATTCTGGATCATAAATTTCATTTATCCTTTCATCTCAAACTTTTGCTAACCACATTTTAAAAGGCTCTGCTTTTTTACTTGGAATACTTTGAACAAGCCTTAAAACTCCTTTTGTATCAAGAACATCTGTTTT
>CAZRIS010000057.1:0-4137 GCA_964600205.1 uncultured Candidatus Peribacteria bacterium
TACCTGATGATATAAAAAATGAAGCAGCTTATAATGATTTATTAACTGCTATTTTAAAATGAAAGAATAATCCTTGAAGTGATGCTGCATATGCAAATATAGTAAAAAAATTAGTAAATTACCTTGATAAATCAAATACTATAAAAGCTATTAGTTGAAAAGTAAAAGCAACTCCTAATAGTTGAAATGCTCCTTTAGTTGTTACTTTGACAGCAGATGTTTCTGATCCAATGGGAACTTTGATTCCTAAAAATAATTATGTTTGGTGGATTGATTTAGGTGGAAAGAAAAAAATTTTATGAAATTGACCTAGTATAAATTATACTTTTAAAGATGAATGAAAATATTCTGTTTTTGTTGATGTTAGATCAAATCATAAAAATAGAAAATGATATACTGATGTTTTATCTTATAGATGAAAAGTCGATATAGATGTATTATCAAAAGTAGCTTCTGTTATAGTAAAAGTTAATTGAGTGAGAGTATGAGATAAAAAGCAATTAAAATTTACACCAGAAGATGCTAGATATGGTCTTATTTTTGATGCTACTTCAACAGTTCCAACTTGAAATGCAAAAATTATAAAAACTACTTGGGATTTTGGTAATGGAATTAAAAAAACTTATTCTTATGCTCCTAAAGTAGAAAGAGTCTCTTATTTTAAAGAATGAGTTTATAAAGTTAAGCTTGAAATGGAGACTAATTTGTGAAATAAAATAGTAAAAGAATTTGAATTATTTATAAGTAATCCAATAGCAACAATAAATGTAAAACCATTAGAATGATATTTATGAGATAAATTTACTTTTTCTGCAAAAACAGCAGCAAATGATGAAGATTTAAGTTATAATTGGGAAATAGTAGATATTGCAGATGATAAAGTAATATTTAAAAAACAAGCAAAAACTTTTTCTTATTCTTTTCCTAAAAAATGATATTTTAATGTTAAATTAAAAGTAGATTCAGCTTATTCAAATAAGCAAGATGTAGATAATAAAATAATTTATATTAGTTCTAGAGCTCCCATAGTAGACTTTAAAACTACTATTCCAGAAAAAAATAAGCCAAATAGAGTATTATTTGATGCAAGTTCTACAGTAGATCCAGATTATAATGATAATTGAAAATTAAAATTTTCTTGGACTATTGATTGAGATAAAGTTAAATTAGATGATTCAAATAGAGATTGATCTGTATGATATTATACTTTTAAATCTATTTGAGATCATAGTGTTACTTTAGAAGTTACAGATCCAGATAATGTAAAATGAATAAAAACAAAAAAAGTAAAAATAAACTCTATTTTATCTGTTGAATTTACTTCTAATCCTAGAGTTATTTTAAGATGAGAAAAAATAACTTTTAAAGCAAAATCTAAAGAAGCTGTTATTTATGAATGGGATTTTTGAGATTGACAAGTAGAGTGAGGAGCAACTCCTATAGTAACTCATACTTATGAAAAATCTTGAAAATTTTTGGTAAGATTAAATGTAGAAGATAATTCTTGAAATAAAAACTCTTATTCTCAAAATGTATATGTAGGTGATTGAAAAAATCCTGTTGCTATATTGAAGCTTCAATGATGAGCAAATACTTGAATTCCTTCAATAGAAAAGTGAGCATGTAAATGACAAGATGCTTATATAGTTAATAGAGTAGATTCAGTTAATTTTAATGCTTCTTCAAGTATAGATGTTGATTGAAATAATTCTTGACTTGATTATTCATTCAAGATTTGAAATAAATATTTTAACTCTCAAAATGTTTCTTATAAATTTGATGAACTTTGATGTTTTCCTGTAAAATTAACAGTAACTAGTAAAAAAACTTGAACTAGTGATTCAACTAGTACTTGGGTAAAAGTTGTTAATTTAAAACCTAGTTTAGGAGCCTTAGGAATAAAAATAGAAAATCCAGATAGTGATCCTGTGATTGTTGATTTAAATGCTATTTGAGCAAAAGATAGAGATTGAGTTATTACTTCATATTTGTGGTATTATTACACAGATATAGATCCAGAACCACAAGATTTTAGAATAACAACTAGTCCTTCAACTAAATTTGTTTTACCAAAAATTACTTGAAATTACTATTTTGTAGTAGTTTTGACAGATGATAATGGTGAAAAAGTAACATCAGAAGAGCTTTGAAAACAAGCTACTTTAACTCTTGCTTGAGATAATGTTAATGTTCCACTTGTAAGTTTATCAGTAAATGATAATTCTGTTTATATTTGAGAAGATGTAGTTTTCACTGCTAAAGTAAAAAATATTTTATGAAGAAATATTACAAAAAAATGTAAATATTATTGGGATTTTGATTGAGATTGATTTTATGATAGACAAACAACTATTCCTTCTGTTTCTTATGCATATAAAAAATCTTGAACTTATTATGCTAAATTAAAAGTAAAACATAAATGATTTAGCAATACAAGAACAGTAGAAATTAATGTAGCAAATAAATTAACTCCAGATTTTAAATATATTTCAATTGGTTCTAAATTTTTATTTATTTCTACTTCAAAATGAGTTTATGATAGTATAATTTGGGATTTATGAGATTGACATAAAGTTGAATGAAAATCTGATTTTGAATATACATACAAAGATAATAAACTTTCTCATATAGTAGAATTAAAATTAGTAGAATGAACAAAAATAAAAACTAAAAAATTAGTTGTAAGAAAAAGTTTAAAAAATTTACTTAAGTCAAAAAAATCTGATTTTGTAATATTTTCTTATCCAGAAACAAAAAATTGAAAAATAATTTTAAAGCAAGAGAGTGATTATGTTTATATTTATCCATTTGTAAAAAATGTAAATAATATTTCTAAAATTGCTATTGATACAGATGCTAGTTTGGATTCTGATTTGAATTGATGAAAAGATGATGATGAAAATTTAAAATCAAATAAGCCTACAATTTTTAAAGTAAAATTAAATAAAAATAGAATTCAAAAAATAGTAGTTTTTATAAAAGATAAAAATTGAGTAGTTTTAGATTCCAAAGAAATTGAAATAGAAAAATCTTTTAAGAAAATATCAAATGATGATATTAAAAATGTTAAATTTATAAATATTACTCCAAAAGATAAGCAAAAAATAGAAGCTTTAAAATCAATGATAACTTTATTTCCTCAAGAATATAAGTTAAAATCACTTAATTATTTACAAAGATTGAAAGAAGAATGGGGAGATTTGAATGAAAAAACTAAAGTAATATTAGAATTTGAAGCTTATTTAGATGAAACAAATATAAAAAATAAAGATGAAGTTATTAATTTACTTGAATGATTTTTGGTTAATGATGAACAAGATAAAAGTGAAGAAAATATTGCTTATAATGCTCTTAGAAATTTAATACCAGAAGATATTATTTGTACTAAAACAAGTGATAATTTTAAAGCTTGAGAGAAATGCAAGAAAATTTTACTTGATAAAATTGATGCAATAAAAGCTGCTAATGATTTAGAAGTAAAAAGAAAATTAGCAAAGGAAATTTTAGCTCAAATAGTAAATACAGATAAATTATCTACTCAAGATAAATTAAATTTTAAAGCTATTTTAAAGACATTTGTTTATGGTGGTACAAATAATATTCCAAAGGAAGAAAAAAAGAAAGTAGAACAAGAATCTAAAAAAATTCAAGAAGAATCTAGTAGTTCAGTATTTTGAATTTTAAAAACTATATTTTATATATTTGCTTGAATAATATGAATAGTTTGAATAATTATACTAATATTTTTCATAGTTTATAAAACTACAAATAAAGATGAAAATATTTCTTTTTCAGATTTTATTTTAAGAAAAACTTGAAATAAGGTTGATAATAATAAAAAAGATGATTTAGAAGATATTTTTGGAGATAATGATAAAGAAAATAATGAAGAAAAAAATAATAAAGTCGATATATTATCTAGTGTTGATACAAATGATGAAAAAAAAGATGAATTTAATATAAATTCAAATAATAAAGAAGATTCTAATTGGATTTGAGAAGTAGAATCAAATGTAGAAAATAAAAAGGAAGTTTGAATTGAAGATGAAAATAATTGATCTGATTCTAAAGTTCCAGACTGGCTAAAATGAAGCCTAGAAGAAGAAAAAGATGAAGAGCAAGAAGAAGAAAATAAAA
>CAZRIS010000058.1:0-4072 GCA_964600205.1 uncultured Candidatus Peribacteria bacterium
TTCTTCCATAAAATATTTTTAGATATTAAAATATAACTTCATTATATAAAAAAAAATCACCCTTGCAAGGAAGATTTAAATATTTTCATCAAATAAAAAATACTAAAAATATAAAAAAATCCCTAAAAAATAGGGAAAATTTTATTCAAACTCCACATCATAAGCCAACCTATAACTCTTATTTCCATTTTTATCATACCAAAGGAAAAAATATTTTCAATCAAGATTATAGTCTATTTGCTCAAGAAGTGACTCTAAATTATCATTATTTATGATAAAATATTTCAATCTTTTTATATATTTTCTTGTTCAATTTTTTTTGAAAGAAAAATTTCTAACTTCTATCAAAGGAAGAACTCTAGAAAAATTATTAAGAGTAATTTTTTCATCATAAGAAAATCAATATTTCTTCTTAAATTTCACAATTTTTAATAAATTATAATTCTTATTTTTATATTTATCATATACCAAGAATAAGTTCTTATTTATTAAATTTTTTCTTTCTTCTAAAGATAATTTTTTTATTTTTTCAGGTAACTTTCAATAATCAAATCTATTTGTATAAAATAAATCCTTTGGTAAAGCAAAATATTTAAATTCATTTGTTTTTTTAGATTTTGAAAGTCATACTGGATCATCAAAAGTAGGATCATAATATTTATCTCAAATTCTAAGCCAAGCATGTCAAATTTCTGGAAAATCTTTTGCATCAATTACAAATCATTTTTTTATCTCTACATCTCAAATTCCAGCAAAAATAAGCATATAACTTGCTAATTTTACATATCATTCACAAACTCAAGATTTTCTTTTATATGTTTCAAGTCAAGAAAAAATCTCATAATCTGTAAGTTTGAAATTTTTAGAATAAGAAATATTTGAAACTATCCATTCATATATATTTAAAATTTTTTCTTCTTTTGCTACTCACCTTGTTATTGATAAAGTATTTTTCTTAATATTTTCTAGAGTTTTTAAATAATCTTTTGTATTATAAAAACTAAGATCTTCAGCTAATATTTCTAAAAATAAATCTTTATTAACTAAATATTTTACATAATTTTCATCAACTAATTTTATTTTTTTATAATCATTTACAAAATAAAATTTATCTTTTTCTTTATTGAAAAATAACAAAGTATCTTTTCAAAATCAAAATCTTTTTATATCAGATAAATAAAATCAATAATCATCATCTATTTTTGAATATTTAGAAAATTTAAATCAATAATAATAATTATCAACTTTATTAAAAAGAAATTTATGATCATCCCAAATTAATCAATACAAAAAATCTCATCCTCTAGAATAAGGTATTTTTTCCTCTTCTTTGTAATTAACTACAAAAATATAACCATATTTTTTAGTATAAGCAACTACTCAAGATTTATTTTTAAAATAACTATAATTTCAAGAATTTATTCTATAAAAACTAGAAAAATTAAGTCTTTTTATTTTAGAATCTTCTAAAAATTCTAACTTATCATTTAAATAATAAATTTTTTTTCAAGAATTTATTAAATTTTTAATATAATTTGGATTATTTATTTTTAAATTTAAAAATTTTTTTCTAATATTTTCTTCTAATTTTTTTTGTTTTTCTAAAAAATCAATATTTTCTTTTTTATTTTTTATAGATAAATTATTTTTTTCTTCTAATTTTTTTTGTCCTGAATTATAATTATCTATCTTTTTTTGTGATAAATAAAGAATTTTTTTATAATTTAATATTTTTAAATAAATTAAAATTTTTTTTATTTTTTTAGATAATTTTTTCTTTTTTAAAATAAAATTTAATTTAAAATCAAGTTTTTTTAAAAAATTAAGCTCTTTTTGAGTATCATAATTATATTTTTTTTCTATTTTTTCATAAAATTTATTATAAATTTTCTCTATTTGAGAATAAGAATAATCCCTAGCAAAACTAATGCTAGGAATTAATAAAATAATTAAAAATACAAAAAATTTTTTTATTCTATCCATATTTATATAATTAAAAATTATCTTAAAAATCTAGCTTTATCAAGAATTTTATCATTTATATAATCTCAATCATCTTTCATCTTTATTGTTGGATATATTCAAACACCATCAATTCAAGTATGAGTTTTTCAACTAAACCATTTTGCAATTGTATATTTAAGTGAAGAATTATCTTTGTATTCTTTTATAGTTTGGACTGATCATTTTCAATAAGTTTTTTCTCAAACCAAAGTAACTTTTGGATAATAATCTTTTATTGTTGAAATCATTATTTCAGAAGCAGAAGCACTTCATCTATTTTGTAGTATAATTAATTTATATTTAGAAAAATCTATTAAATCATATCATCTAGAATAATAATTTCTATCACCATCATGATATTTAACATAAGCTACACTTTGTCATTTTGGAACAAAATAAGAAAGCATATCTACAACTTGATCTAAATAACCTCCAGGATTATTTCTCAAATCAATAATTAATCTAGTAACTCATTTTTGTTTTTTTAGGTCTTCTAAAGCTTTTTTAAAATCTTTTGCTATTGTTGGCCCAAAAAATTTAAGTTTTATATAATAAGTAGTATAATCAAGTTTTTTGTATTCTACATCTTTTATGACAATTTTTGCTCTATATACATTGACTGAAAAAATTTTATTTCATCTTTTTATTGTCAAATTTACTTTAGTTCAAGCAGGACCTTTTATCCAAGAAATAACTTCTTTCAAAGAATTATTCTTTGTTATAGTTCTATCATTTACTTTTATAATTTCATCTCATCATTTAAGCCCTGCTTTCTCAGCTGGAGAACCTGAAATTGGAGAAATAATTTTTAATACTCAAGGCTTTTCCATATCAACATAAGCTCCAATTCATTCATATTCTCATTTTAATAATTCATTGAAATTCTTATTTTTTACTGGTGGAAAATATACTGTAAATTTATCTTGAGTTCCTTTTGCAAGTCATTCAATAGCAGAATCAAGTAATCAAGTATTTGTAAGATTATCTCTATTATAATGATAATTTTTTAAAGTTTTAAATACATCATTAAAAATTCTTTTTTTATATTCAAGTTCTTTATCTCAATTAAAATCAAAATTTATTTTTTCTCTTTTAGCTTCTATATATTTATCCATAAAAGAAAAATCTTTTATTTTGATTTTTTGTTTTTTTAGATCTTTTATTTCATCACTATTAAATTCTTTTAAAATATTTCTATCAAAAATTTTTGAAGCTAATTTATAAAAAACATATTTTGATAATCTTAAATTTGGATTTAATTTAATATTTTTATTTGGTAATAAATCAAGATAAACCAAAACTTGCAAAGAATCATAAACTTTGGAATTTTTAGAAATACCCTTAAATTTTAATTCAATATATTTATAACTAGCTGGAATTTTATCCTTAAATTTTCAAGCAAAATAATTAAGAGAATCTCAAAGTGTAGCATAACTATTTAATTTTTGATATTCTTCTTTAGAAATTATTGTAATATAAGCACTAGCATTAGTTATATTAAAAGAAAAAAATATAGCAAATAATAAAATACTAGCAAAAAATTTTTTCATATATTTATAAGTATTAAAAAATAAATTAAAAGCATTTTAATAAAAAAATAAAAAAAAGAAAAAAATTTTTTTCTTTTTTTAATTTATTTTTCAAGGTTTTGGCATTTGTCAGTATCAAATTAATTCTAATCATCAAAAAGGATACAAAGCTCAAAGCAAAATAAGAAATAATCAAAATAAAATTATGACAAGGTAAGTTCAACCATTTCATAAATATTTTTCAGCCCATACAAAATTTCAAGTCCAAGATTTGACTCTATATCTATATTTTATAATTCAAGCTCCTAAAAATATTAAAATAATAGAATAAATAATCCTAAGAATAAAACTAAGCATATTTTTTATTTTTTAGAAAAATATATTATAATAGTAGTATATTAAAATTAATCAAATTGTAAATGAAAGAAATATTAAATAATTTTTGATTACTTAGAAATTTAGAAAACTTACAAGAAGAAATATATAAAATAAATAATCCTGAAGATTTTATAGATAAAGCAGAAGAATTTAAATCTATT
>CAZRIS010000059.1:0-3996 GCA_964600205.1 uncultured Candidatus Peribacteria bacterium
TTTGGTTGTGCTATGAATAGTGCAGATTCTGAAAAAGTAAATATGCTTATGCTTCAAAGTTGATTTATGAGGACAAAAAATTGGAAAGAAGCAGATATTATAATTATAAATACCTGTTCAGTTAGACAAAAATGAGAAGATAGAGTTTTTGGTTTTTTAGGTGATATAAAAAATTATAATAAAAAAGAAAATAAAAATATTTTGACAGCTATTACAGGTTGTATGGTAAGAAGAACTTGAATGAATGAAAAATATTTAAATGATTACAAAAGAAATAGAGAAAATGCAAAAAAAATAAATTTACTAAAAGATAGTAAAGAGATTTTTAATAATGATGATAAACTTTTTCCTAGATTAAAAGAAAAAATTGATATAGTTTTTAGAATAGAAGATTTGAAATATTTTCCACTTATTTTGAGTCATATTTTATGAGAATCTATTTGAAAAGATTATGCTTTTTCTGATTATTTAAAACAAAAACAATTAAGAGAAAATCCTAGTCAAGCAACAATAATTATTCAAACTTGATGTGATAATTATTGTACTTATTGTATTGTTCCTTATACAAGATGAAAAGAAAATTCAAGACCTATAGATGAAATTGTAAAAGAAGCTAGAGAAGCTGTTGAGTCTTGAGCTAAAGAAATTACTCTTGTAGGACAAAATGTAAATTCTTATTGAAAACAATTTATAGATAAAAAATATTGGAATAAAGAAAAAGGGAAGTGGAATGTAAATAATTTTAATCATCCCCCTAGCCCCCTTCCAGAAGAGGGAACTTTATTTAAATCTCCTTTTAGACAATTACTTGAAGAATTAAATAAAATAGAAGGTCTTGATAGAATTAGATTTACTTCTAGCAATCCTCATGATATGACAAAAGATATTCTTGATGCTCATTTTGAATTACCAAAAATGTGTAATTATCTTCATTTTGCTTTACAATCTTGAAGTGATGAAATGCTTAAAAGAATGAATAGAAAGCATACTTATAAAGAATTTAAAAATATGGTTGAATATCTTAGAAGCAAAGATCCTTATTTTTCAATTTCAACTGATATAATTGTAGGTTTTTCTTGAGAAACTGATGAAATGTTTGAAGAAACTATAAAAGCTTTTAGAGAGCTTGAATTTGATTTTGTTTATATTGCTAGATATTCAGTCAGAAAGGGAACTATAGCAGCAAAAATTTATCCAGATGATGTTCCTGATGAAATAAAAGCAAAAAGATGGCATATTTTAAATGATTTATTACTTGAAAATATTCAAAAAAGAAATAAATTAATGCTAGGAAAAACTGAAGAAATTCTTATTTCTTGAGAAAAAGATTGACAATTTTTTGGAAGAACAAGGAATTTTAAAGAAGTATTTTTCACTAAAAAAGAAAATATAAAAATTTGAGATATAGTAAAAGTAAAAATTACAGATTTGGATAAATATGTTTTAAAAGGTGAATTAGTTTAATATATAAATAATTAATAGATGAAAAAAATAGCAATTTTATTTATTTTGATACTTAATTTTTTTATATTTGGTAATATTTCTTTTGCTCAAGAAGATATAACAATAGATAATAATATAATTAGTAAAGCTTTTCAAGAAAGAAAAGAAAAAGTATTAAGATTAATTAATTGATGAGAATTAGAAGTAAAAATAAACAATTTAAAAAAAGAATTAGAAAAATTAAAAATAAATAAAAAATTAAATAAAAATATTATCCAAAAAATAGAGAAAGAACTTGAAGAATTAAATAACAAACAAAAAACATTAAAAGAAAACTTAAAAAAAGCTGTATTAAATTCAAAAGAATTTGAGGAAATTTATAAAAAATATAAGGAAAACATAAAACTAAAAAAAGATTTAATTAAAGAATTAAATAAAACTATTGAGGAAAATAAAATAAAAGAAGAAAAGATAAATGTATTACTTGAAAAATATTTAAAACAAAAATGACAAAATTTAAAAAAAGAAAAACAAGAAAAAATTAAAAAATTATATATACTTATTTTTTTCAGTATAATATCATTAATATGATATTTAATAACTACTTTTTTAACTAAAAAATGAAAAATTGATTCTAAAAAATCTATTTATATAAATTTTTTAATACTATTTTCATACATAATTTTTTTAATTTGGTTTTTATTTTATTTATATCCTCAATTATCAATTTTTTTAATTTTTATTTCTTGATATTTATTAGTAGTAAATTCTCATCTAGTGGCTTCTTTTATATGAAGTATTGTTACATTGCAAAGATTTAAGATTTGAGATATAATTAAATTCTGAAATAACAAATGACAAATAATAAAAATAACTCCTTTACATATAGAAATACTTCCAATAACAGATAAAGAATGAATTTTAGTTCAAAAACCAATAATTGTACCACATATCAATATATTAAAAGAAAATATTATAAAAGATAAAACTCCTAAATTTCAAATTCATAAATTTAGATTAACAATAAGAATTGATTCTTGAGTTGATGTAATGCAATTTGTAGAATTTGTTGAAAATAACATATTAAATAAATTTTTACATAATAAATTAAATTCTATTTTTTGAAGTGAAGATACTTATAGAATAACTTTTGAACATACGAATTTTTGACATATAACTGTTGTTTTTATTTGGAGAGATGAAGATCCTATAAATAAAAAAATTGAAAGAAAAATTATATGACATTTTCAAAACTTATTAAATGAAAAGAAAAAAGAACTAGAAGAAAAAAATTTAACTGATAAAAAAATATAATTATGTCAAAACAAACTTTATATGCTTTGATTTTTCTTCCTATAATCATAGTTATAATTTATATAATTTTTACAAAATAAAAAGTGAGTTTTACTCACTTTTTATTTTTAATTTAAAAATTTCTCTTCAAACAAGCTGTTTAGATCTTTTATATAAAAGACTACCAGATTTTGTTTCTCTAAAATCAAATTCAGAAGGGAAAAGTGGTAGAATTTCACAGTATTTATCTAAAATATCATAAATTTCTTCAAAAAATACATATTTTCATTTTAAGTCCCAAAAAGGAAAGCTTATAACTATATTTCAAGAAAAATTTCACTTTTTTAAAGAAGAAAAAAATCATTCATAAATTTTTTTCAAACTTTCTCTTTGTTTTTTTATTCTATCAAAACTAATATTTTTTTGAGTCATAATTTCTCATAAATATCATTCTGTAACAATATTTCAATCTTTTACTTCTTCCCAAAAACTAGCTTCATTTACAAATTTTGCATTTAATTTTTCTATTTTTCAAGAACTGTTTTTTCTTGAAGCTTCTACCATTTTTTCATTTAAATCACTTCAATACAATTTTTCTATTCACATTCTTTTTGCTTCAATCAAAATAGTTCAAAGCCCAACAAAAGGATCATAAATTTTTTCTAATTTTTTATTTTTTTCTCTACTTAAATTTATCATAATTTGAGCTAATTTTGGAGGAAGCATTCAAGTTTGCATATCTCTTTGTTTTCAAAAATCTCTTTTAGAATAAGAATCAATATCTTGAACCCAAATAGTTTTTCAAAAATAATAAATTCATCCGATATCAACAATATTAAAATCTCATCCTCTTTTTAAAAGATTATTTCAAATAATTGTAGCAGAATTTAGGTTTTCTCATTTTTTATTTACAAATCTAGAAGAAATATTTTCTTTTTGTAAAAATCTTTTTGTTTTTATTAGAATTTTTTCTAAATTTAAAATTTTTTCTCAAAAAATATTTAGTGAATAATTAAATTTTTGTTCACTTTTTAAAGCTTCTTTTTTTATATCTTCAAGAATTTCTTCTAAATCTTTTTTTAAAGATAACTCAAAAATTTTTATAGTTCCTCCCAAAAAATCAGCATTTTTCAAAACCTCTTCTTTTTCTAATCCATCAATAATCAAAACCCCTTTTGCAGAATAAACAATATTTTCACTTCAAAAAACACTCAGTATTTCAGCAATACTAAGCTTAAACTCTCTTCATAATTGAAATCA
>CAZRIS010000060.1:0-3954 GCA_964600205.1 uncultured Candidatus Peribacteria bacterium
AGAGAAAAAATAGAACAAAAAATAAATTTATCAAATATTTGTACTTGTTGAAATGAAAAATGAAAAAATTCCATTATGTGTAAAGAATGCTATGATAAATATAAACTTAATTGAGAATTTTGGTAAAATCCTTGTAAAAAATAAAAAATAGATATAATTAAAGCTTAATATTTATTAAGCTTTTTTATATGTCAGAATTCTTGGAATTAAAATGAGTAAGAACACATAATCTAAAAAATATTTCAGTAAAAATTCCTAAAAATAAATTAACAGTTATAACTTGAGTTTCAGGCTCAGGAAAATCTTCTTTGGCTTTTAATACTATTTATTCTATAGGTCAACAAAAATATTTAGAAAGTTTATCAAGTTATGCTAGAATGTTTATTTGAGGTTTAAAAGAAGAAGCAGAACTTGATGAAATAAAATGATTGTCCCCTACTATTTCAATAGAACAAAAAACAACAAATAGAAATCCTAGATCAACAGTTTGAACTATAACAGAAATTTATGATTATTATAAATTACTTTATTTAAACATAGCAGAAAGAAAATGTGTAAAATGTTGAAGTGTAGTAAAAAAAGATAGTTTAAAATCAGTTATAGATTTTTTAAAAACAAGAAAAGAAAATGAAAAATTTATAATTTCTTCACCATTGAAAAATGAATTTATTTGAAAAAAGTTAGATAAAGATATTTTTGAAAAAATAAAATCAGAAGTTCTTTCTCTTTGATTTATTAGATTTTCTATTAATGGACAAAATTATACTATTAATGATTCTTATATAGAGCCAAAAAATCCTATAATAGTAGACAATATAGACATTATTATAGACAGACTTGTTGTAAAAGATTATAATGATTCTCAATCTTCTGATACAAAAAGATTAAAAGATAGTTTAGAACTTGCTTTTAAAGTTTGAAAATGATTTATAGATTTATATTTCTTAGATGATAAAAAATATAGTTTTTCTAATGTTTTTGTTTGCTCTAAATGTTTACATGTTCCAGAAAAATTAACTATTTCTAGTTTTTCATTTAATAGTCATTCTTGAGCTTGTCCTAGTTGTCATTGATTATGAGAAAAAATGGTATTTTTAGAAGAAAAAATAGTAAATCCAAATTTAACATTACTTGAATGAGCTATTATTGCTCCATGATTTAGTTGAGATTATTTTTTAGAATTATTAAAAGATGTAGCTTTAAAAAATAATATAGATTTAAATAAAAAATATAAAGATTTAACAAAAAAACAAAGAGATATTATTCTTTATTGAACTAAAGAAAAACTTTATACTACTAAGTTTAATAATAAAATTTATAAAACTAAATTTGAAGGAGTTATAAATATTTTGACTAGAAGGTATTTTGAATCTTGAATTGAAAGTGGACAATATGATGACTACATTACAGAACTTACTTGTCCAGAATGTAATGGTTTTAGGCTTAATAAAGAGAGTTTGTCTGTCTACTTAAATTGATTAAATATTGGACAATTGTCTAATTTATCTGTCAAAGATGCCCTAAATTTTTTTAAAAATTTAAAATTAACAGATAGTCAAAAAGAGTTAGTATCAAAAGTTTTGAAAAATATAATTGAAAGACTTGAATTTCTAGCTTGAGTAGGTCTTTCTTATATTACTATTTCAAGAAAAGCTTGAACTCTTTCAGGTTGAGAAGCTCAGAGAATCAGACTTGCAACTCAAATTTGAACAAAATTAGAATGAATTATTTATGTACTTGATGAGCCTAGTATTTGACTTCATCCAAGGGATAATGATATGCTTATAGAAAATTTGAAGAAATTAAGGGATATTTGAAATACTTTGATTGTAGTGGAACATGATGAGGATATAATGAGAAATGCAGATTATATAATAGATATTTGACCAAAAGCTTGAGTTAATTGATGAAGAGTTGTTGCAGAGTGAACTTTAGAAGAAATTATAAATAATAAAAATTCTGTAACTTGACCTTATTTGACTAATAATTTAGAATTAAAAAAACAAAGAATAATAAAAAGAAAAAAAAGACCAACTTTAAAAGAACAAGAAAAAGAAAATAAAGTTTTAAAAATAATAAATGCTAGAGAAAATAATTTAAAAAATATAGATGTTACTATTCCTTTGCAAAATTTTGTATGTGTGACTTGAGTTTCAGGTTCTTGAAAATCTTCTTTGGTTAATGAAATTTTAGCAAAATATTTACAAAATAAATTAAATAGAGCAAGACAAAAAGTATGAAAAGTTGATAAAATTTTATGATTAGAAAATTTAGATAAGGTAGTTATAATTGATCAATCCCCTATTTGAAAAACTCCAAGAAGTAATCCTGCAACTTATACTTGAGTTTTTACTCCAATTAGAGAAGTTTTTTCTATGGTAGAAGAAGCTCAAATTAGATGATATTCTCCTTGAAGATTTTCTTTTAATACAAAATTAGGTAGATGTGAGGCTTGTGATTGAGATTGAGTAAAAAAAATAGAAATGCATTTTTTACCTCCTGTGTATGTTGAATGTGAAGTTTGTGGATGAAAAAGATATAATAAAGAAACTCTACAAATAAAGTATAAATGAAAAACTATAGCAGATGTTCTTGATATGACTGTAGATGAAGCTATAGATTTTTTCTCAAATCATCCTAAAATTATAAAAATATTAGAAACATTAAAAAAAGTAGGTTTATGATATATTAAACTTTGACAAAATTCTACAACTTTATCAGGTTGAGAAGCTCAAAGAATAAAACTTTCTACAGAATTATCTAAAAGATCTACAGGAAAAACTTTTTATATTTTAGATGAGCCTACTACTTGATTGCATTTTCAAGATGTAGACAGATTATTGACAATATTACATTCATTAGTAGACAAATGAAATTCAGTTTTAGTTATTGAACATAATATGGATGTTATAGTTAATGCAGATTATATAATAGATATTTGACCTGAAGGTTGAGATGATGGTTGAAAAATAGTTGCAACTTGAAAAGTAGAAGATATTGCTAAATGTGAAAATAGTTTTACTTGAAAAGCTATAAAAAAATATTTAAATATATAAAATACTGGAGTACCGGTACCGGTTATAAAATTAATTATGTAATTATGTTGGATTATTTACAAAAAAATAAGGATATTACTTCCCTGTCTAATTTTAAAACAAAAGCTTTGGCTAAATATTATTTTGAAATTAATTCTAGACAAGATGTAGACAAAATTGTAGACATTGTCAACTTTATTAAAAATAAGTATTGAACCATAAAAAATAAAATACTTTTTGTTTGAGCTTGAACAAATATGTTATTTGCTTTTGATGTTTTTGATTGAGTAGTTATAAAAAATAATTTAAATTGATGGACTTATGATGAAAAAAATAAAATATTAGAATCTTATTCTAATGAATTAATTTCAGATATAGCAGAAAGTCTAGAAAAAGATTTTTGACAAAATTTATGGCATAGGTTTATTTGACTTCCTTGAACTATTTGAGGAGCTGTTTATTGAAATGCTTGATGTTTCTGACTTGAGACAGAAAATAATTTTTTAAAGGCAGAAATTATAGACATAGAAAGTGGACAAGTGTCTATAATGTCTAAAAAAGATATGGATTTTTCATATAGAAGTTCTATCTTAAAGGAAAAATGAAATAAATATTTTCTAATAAAAGCTTATTTTGATTTATCTAAGAAAATAGAAAAATATCATAGTGATGTAGACAATATATATTTTAGAAAATATAAACAACCTTCAGGAAATACTTGTTGAAGTTTTTTTAAAAATCCTTCTAGAGAATATTCAGCTTGATATTTAATAGAACAAGTTTGATTGAAATGATATAAAATTTGATGAGCTTATTTTTCAGATCTTCATGCAAATTTTTTAATGAGTGATTGAACTGCAACTTATAAAGATTTAATAAAATTAATAGAATTAGCACAAAAAAAGGTAAAAGAAAAATT
>CAZRIS010000061.1:0-3944 GCA_964600205.1 uncultured Candidatus Peribacteria bacterium
ATCACAAAGCTTTTCACCAAGTAAGCAAATATAACTTTCAATCTTCATTTTTTCTTATACCACAAATTCAAGTTTTTCATTGGGGAATTTGACAAAAATGGCTACAACAGGTACATTTCACCCACTTTTCTTTAATTCATTTTTCATACAAAATTGCTTCTTTTTTCATTTTAAAACTTTAACAATTAAAGAAAATAGCACTAATACAATTCTAGTGCTAATAATAGACTTTTTTTATTTCTTTTCAATAAAAATTTTCAATAAATCTAGTCAATCATTTTCAAAAACTCCTCTTCTGTATATATTTTATCAACTTTATCAACAAATAAAATTCATTGCAAGTGGTCATATTCATGCTGAAAAATCCTTGCTATAAATCATTCAAAATATTTTACATATTCCTTACCATTTTTATCAAAATATCTAACTTTTATTTTTTTATATCTTTTTACAAGTCATCTTTTTCATGGTATAGACAAGCAACCTTCCCATCAAGTTTCCATTTCATCACAAGTTTCCAAAATTTCAGGATTTATTATCTCTATTGGTCCAAACTCTGGTGCATAAGGATACCTTTTATTTGGGAAAGAATGTATTATAAATATATTTTTGTTAAGTCCAAATTGTGGAGCTGCTATGCCCACTCCATTAGATTTTTTTAGTTCTTCTTTTAGAAAGTCTATTAAATTAGATAGTTCTTTTGTAGAAAAATTTTCTATATTTTCTGATTTTTTTCTTAACAATTTATTTCAAATATATATTATTTTCATTTTTTATTTTTTCCAGATTAAAATATTACTTTCAAACATTTTATCAATTTCTTCTTTTAATTTTTCCTTAATTTTTTCTTTAATCTTTCTCTTTTGTTTATTTAACTCTTCTATAATTTTCTTTTTTTGTTCTTCAAAAAGTTTTTGAGCAACTAATTTTGTATTATTTATAGTTCAAGATAATGTACTTTTTCACTTATTTTTTATTTCTGTTATAGTTCAAGACAATGCATTTATAGATTTAGTTTTTATATCATTTACTGATTTTACAAAAAAATCATAACTATTATCTAATGTAAAATTTATTCACATATTAGCTCACAAAACAAATCACACTATAAACATAAGAATTGAAAATAATATAGCTTTCATAGGTATTTTTAATTATCTAAAATAATTTTTTTTAAATACAAGTATCACAAATTAGAATCTTTTTTTCAAGATTTTATAGCATAGTCTAAATCTATAAGTTTTTTGAACATTTGTTTATATAAATTCACATTATTTGAATTTTTATAAATCTTTGTAACTACAAATGGGTGAATTCATAATTTATTAGCAATTTCTTTTGCATTTAATCAATACTGTTTTTGTTCCAAAACTAAAATTAAATTTTTTAAATTCCAATATAAAAGTCATAATATTTTAAAAAAATCTTCTTTATTTTCCTGTAATTTTCACAAAATTGAAAGAGCTTTTTGCTTATTTAAAATATAATCCAAAAGTGCAAAACTATCTTGTTCTATGTTTGTAGTAGTATATTTTTCCACAAGCTCTTTTGTAATTTTTGAACTAATTTTTTGTATTTTTTCAAGCTCATTATGTATGTTAAATAAATTTGTTCCAACTTTTTCTACAATATATTTAGCTAATTTTTCATCTACTTTAAATGTTTTTTCAATATAATCTATAAGTTTTTTTTCAGTAAAAAGTTTATATTCCTTCAATTCTACCTTTTCATTTTTTGCTAAAAACTTATAAAGTTTTGTTCTTTTATCAGGCTTATATGAAACAAAACAAACTACATTTTCATTGCTTATATTATTCAAATGTTCCAAAAGAAATTTTTCAAGTTTATCATATTCTCAACTAGCTACCTTTACAAAAGAATCTTTTGGAACTCATTTTATGATAATAAATTTTTTTTCATCAAAAAGACCTCCTCACATCAAAACAGAAGATATTTTTTCAAAATCAAAATTTCACTCTCAAAAACTATAAAAATTATTTGAACCATATTTTTTTAAAAAAGCTTTTTTCCATTTTTCAAGCTGACTATCTATAAGATATCTTTCTTCTCATGTAAAGAAAAAATACATAAATATAATTTAAGAAAATTAAAACAACTAAAATATAAGAAAAATATTATAAATTTTCAATAGAATATAATTTTACCTAAAAACTAAATTTACATCAATAATTCCATTTTTGTTATCTACAATCTCTCCACCAAATTTTTTAAAATCAATAATATTTTTTTCACAAATATTTTTTATCCATTCTCATTTTATTTTTTTAACTCAATGACTTATTTTCTTTCAATCTTCTTTTAAAAAATTTATATTTATAATTTTTATTCAAGCATCAAGAATTTTTTGCAATTTTTTCTTGTGTCTATTACAATTTGTTCCAAGTCATATTAATTTTGCATAATTTATAGGTAATAAATTCACAATATAATCAGGCTTTAATTCTATAATTTTATCTGGAATTTTATCCCACCAAAATTTGTATAAATCAGCTTTTTCAAGTGGAAGTTTATAATTTCAAATAATATCAAGTGGCCTTAAAATCCCATACATTCAAGAAAAAATCAAAAAATTTTCTTCAAAAAATTTTTTTCAAGTTTCTGTCATTTTTTCATAATCAATAGCCTTATACATAACTCAAGAATATCTTTTTATAGCTTCTATAAATTCTTTTTGCTTGTTTTCACAAAGACTTTTATTCAAAGCCAAACCTTCTTCAAATCTAGCTCAACTACATTTCAAATCTTTTTCACTAACTTTTGTTGCAATTTTACAAGGTTTTTCAAACTTAAAACTAGTTTTTTCTTCTTTATATTCTCATCAAGGATTTTTTCATTCAGAAGGAGGAAGTAAAAACAACATTTTCATTACTTAATAAGTTAAAAGGTAAATAATAAAAATCAAATAAGTTTTAATGAAAAAAAACAAAAATAAAAGCTATAATAATTTTATTGACAATAATTAAATAATAATTATATACTATATTGTATTTAACAAGTTATTGTATAAATTATGAAAAAAACAAATACTAAATTATATTTTAAAGATAATAAATTATCAGAAATATTGTGAAATAGATATATAACAAATTTTAAGACAATAAAATGAGACCATTTACCAGATGATATAGAAAGTTTTTCAAAAAGACTAAAAGAAGCTATAATTTATATTAAAAAAAATAATAAAGAAAAACTAAAAATTATATATAGTAAGCTGTTTAAAGAAAAAGAAAATAATATAAATAATATTATAACAAAAATATCTACTGTTATAGATAAGGCAAAAGAAAATAATAACAAAAACATACTATTTAAAATATATGACACTATATTAAATATATGAGTAGAAAGTGAAAAAATAGTAGATTTTGAAATGGAGGATATAAGATATGCTCTATTAACAAATTTTTCAAAAACTAAATTTTTGTGGTATAAACTTAAAGAAAGATATCCAAAAAAAGAAAATGAAACTAACAAAGAATATAAGTGTAGATTAAAAAAAATTATAAAAGAAATTAAAGAAATATATGAAACTGATAATGATATTTTAGATGATATGTACAATATGGGTCTTGATAACTTATATTATCAAATTGCATTACATTTTACAGAATCTTCAAATTCAAATAGTATAGAAAATATTTTGGAAAATTATCAAGTTAATGAAAATAATATACCAATTATCATAAAGTATCTCAATGAATCCTGAGTAAATCCAAATATAATCCAAAAATTAAAAGATGCTTTTGAATTAAAAGAAGAACTTAAACCAAATATTACAGCACAAGCAGATGAAAAAGTTAATTGAGAAAATATAGATAGTTTACAACAAATAGAAAAAGCTCCTAGAAAAACTATTACAGACTTTAATCCATTTTTGATACCATTGGATTTTGAAACTTGAATAAAAACACTTTGATATAATA
>CAZRIS010000062.1:0-3735 GCA_964600205.1 uncultured Candidatus Peribacteria bacterium
AAAGGTAAAGCCAAAAACCTTTTTTTATGAATTTTTCAGATAATGTTTTGTGTTGTTCTATCATAAAATAGTTTATTTTCTTTATACTTAAATATTTTAAAGTTTTTAACATAAAAGCAAATTTTTTCTTTATTTTTTTGTTAAAAATATATAATTAGTTTTGTTATTTTATTTATTTAAATAAAAAATATGTTATCATTTTTATTGAAATTATTTGTTATAATATTTTGGAGTTTTTTAGTTATTTTTACTTATTATTCTTTTTGATCTCACAAAGAATTTTTTTCTTGAAGTTATATTTCTTACCTAGTAACTATTTTAATAATTTATTCTATTTATAAGTTTTTCAAAATTGAGTTTTGATGATATAAAATAAAATATAGTTTAAAAGAATTAATTTGATATTTTTTATTACATCTTTTTATACTTTGTTTTTTATATTATAGTTATAATAATTTAAATTTGTGAGATTCTTTAATTTTATTTTTTAAAATTATTTCATTTTTAATAGTTCCTACTATTATATTATTTATTACAACTTGATTTTGAGAAAAACTTTTAGAGTTATTTAATTTAAAACAACAAGAAGAAAAGACTTTTAATTTAGTTTTTTCTATTTGATTAGGTTTTTCTATTTTTGTTAGCTTAGTTTTTGTTATAGGACTTTTGGGAATTTATAATTTAAAATCAGTATTGTTTATTTTATTATTATTAATAATTTTTTCTTACAAAAATATAATTTGATTATTTAAAAGGACTTTTGATTTTAATATAGAAATAGATAATCATAATTTAGATTCTAATAATTTACTTGAAAAAATTAATTTTTATTTATTAAGTTCAGAATTTTTATTTATAGTTGCAACATTAATTATTTCAGTAAATTTAATTTCAATAGTTAGACCTATGCCTATAGGTTGGGATGATTTATGAGTATATATGAATTATCCTAGACAAATGGTTAATAGTTGAAATGTTAGTTTTTTAGGAAGTATGTATGCTTGGCAAATTTTTACATGAATTTGATTTATGATTTATGAACCAATTCAAGCTTTTTTCTTTAATAATGTTTGAGGAATTTTAAGTTTTATTTTAATTATTTTAGTTATCAATGATTTATTAAAATCAACTAAAAAAGCTTTTATTAATTATTGATTATTAGCTTGAACACTTTTTATATCAATGCCTATGGTTATTTTTCAACAGGCAAAAGATATGAAGCTTGATCCAGGTCTTTTTGCTTTTACTTTGACTTCTTTGTATTTAGCTTATAAAGTATATTTTTTACATTATTTAGATATAAAAAAAGGACTTTTAGATAACATTAAAGAAAAATTTAATTTATTAAAAAATGAAAAAAATAAGAATTTATTAAAATTTGCTTTTTTAATTTGAATTTTGGCTTGATTTGCTTTTGCTATAAAATTTACATCTCTTCTTTTAATCATTTGATTATTAGCTTTAATATTTTATTCTAAGCTTTGATGACTTGGTTTCTTATCTTATTTATTTATTTTTATATCAGTTTTTACTAAGTTTAATCTTTGGTCTAAGCTTAATATAGTTTATGATAAAAGTGATGTTGTTTTGATTAATATAATTTCTTTATTTTCATTTTTAATTTGAGTTTTATTTTTAATTTGAGCTATAAAAAAATATAGTTTGAAAAATTTTAAAATAGTATTTTCTCAAGTTTTAGTTTTTATTTTATGAATTTTTGTTATTTTATCTCCTTGGTTTTATAAAAATTTATCTCAAGTATGATTTAAAAATGTAAATATAGATGTTTTATTAAGTTGAAAACAAAAAGATTTTAAACCTGATTATTCTAAGCTTTATACAAAAGATGAATTAAATAAAATAGAAAAAAAATTTAAAAATGAATGATTAAACTCTAGTTGAACAACTACAAATGAGGACTTTTGAAGATATTTTGGTTATGAAAAATGAATTAATAATTATGTTAAATTACCTTGGAATCTTACTATGCAAGTAAATCAAGGTTGAGAATTTACAACTATTTGATGGATATTTTTAGCTTTAATACCAGGACTTTTATTATTTTTACCATATAGAAAGAGATTTTTTGATATTTTTCCTATTATTTTAATAGCTTTTGAATTAGCTTTATTTGTAATACCAAAATCAAAAGAATATTTTACTAATTTAATGTCTAGTTTAACTCTTCCTTTTTGATATATTTTTATATTTTTATTATTTATAATTCCTACATTATATTTTTTGTATGCTTTAAAAAATACAAAAAGAATGGTTCTTTTTAAAGTAAATTTAGTTTTTACTGCTTTATATACTTTACTTTGGTCTTTAGCTGCATATTGAGTTGTTTGGTATTGAATAATGATGTATTTTTGAATGCTTTTAATGATAATGATATCTTATACTTATTTAGCTAGTTATGATAATGAAAAGGAAGATGAAAGTAAAATAAATTTAAAATTTTTTGGGACACTTGTTATTTTTTTCATAATATCAGTTTGGTTTTTTATGTCAGTTTTTCCTCATAGTTTTAATAATTTAAAAAATGCTTGATATAATTATGTGAAATCTTGAAAGATGACTCCTAATGAACTTATTTTTGCTTATCATCCAGATTATATAGATATATTATCTACTTTAAATATTGATTGAAGTAAGAAAAAGGAACTTATAGATGATTTATTAAAAAATAAAAAGGAATTAAAAGTTATTTTGGATAATTTTAATTATGATTATTCTAAAATAAATGAAGTATTAAAAATTATTGAATCTTGAATGCTTGAAAGAATAGTTTGAAAAGATATTTATTCTAGATTAACTACAGCTCAAAAAAATAAAATCTTAAAAGAAGCAAAAGAATTTAAAAAGGACTTTTATTCTCAAATTTTAAATCCTTCAAAAAAATATAGAAATGAAGCTATAATTTATAGAATTTGAACTTTTTTAAAATATTTTATAGCTTGAAATGATCATAGATTATATGAAGATAGTTTAGTTGATAAATATTATAGATATTTTGATGATAAAAATCCAGATGTATCAGTAGAAAAAATGAAAAAATTATGATTAAAATATCTTTTGGTTGATTTAAATGCTGCTACTATTGATAGAGATCCAAGACATAATTTAACAAAAAGATATGAAGATTTATTATATACTTTTACTTCTCCTAAATTAAAACTTATTAGTACAGATAGTGTTTGTTTAAAATTAGCTAGAGAAGAATATTTTTATAGTAAAAAAACTAAAAAAGATAAAGAAAAATATATTTTACTTGCTTGAGTAAATTCTGAATCTTATATAAATTGAAAAACTATTCCTAGATGAGAAAAATTAATGAAATGTTATGAAGAAATTGTAAATCTTATAAATAAAAAAGAAGTTTCAGAAAATAAATATTCTTATCTTTTACCATTATTAAGAACACTAGAAAAAAATCCAAATCTTATTAAAGATAAAAATAAATTTTATAGATTTTTATATTCAAGAATAAGACCTTGAAGTAAAGCTTTGTTTGAAATAAAATAGTTTATTTTGAAAAATTTCCCTTATAAGGGAAATTTTTTTATAATAAAAAATCCCCATTTATAAAAAAGGGGATAATAGAATATATTTTTTATTTATGCATTTTATTTTCAGGATCATATTTTTCCCAAAAGTCCTTTCTAAATTTTTCAAAATTGTTTTCTAAAATAGCTTGTCTTGCTTTTTTTGCTAAATTTATAAGAAAATATAAAT
>CAZRIS010000063.1:0-3651 GCA_964600205.1 uncultured Candidatus Peribacteria bacterium
TATCTAAAACTTCTTTACTAAATAAAAATTTCAAATCTGGAAAATCTTTTTTTTCAAGCTCTTTTAAAACTTTTTGTTTTATCGTCATTTTCTGTTTTTATAAGTTAAGTTATATTTTTTTGTCCATATAATTTATAATTATTTTTTATTTTTGCAAATAAAAGAGATGTTTTTTAAAAACATCTCTTTTATCTTATTATTTCTTTAAATAAACTATCAACAACTTTTACTTTATCAAAAGAATCATTTTTTTCTTTTAATTCTTTATTTTTATTTTTTATATCATTTAATATATTTTCATCATTTACTTTAATATCCTTATTAATCACATAATATCAAATTAATTTATGATTATAATCAAAATACCATTTTTCATAGCTATAAGTTTTTTTATCTTTATTTAATTTTAAAACATAAACTGAAATTCATTTTCCCTTTATAATATCTCTACAAGTATTCCAATAAAAATATGAATCAATTTTAGATTTTAAATAATCTGTCATATTTGAACAATTCACACTTCAAGAATCAAACTCTTGTCTTTTTATAATTAAATCATCAATATTTGAATAAGTAATCGTATCTGTTCAAACATTTAAAGGATTTCAAAAAACCTCAGATTTTGGAAAACTAAGATAAACAGTTCAACTTCAATTTCAAACTAATTTTTTTTCATAACTTACAGTATCATCATTACTACTTTCTACATTATTATCTATATTTTTTGGAATATTTATTATAACTTTAGTTTC
Organism: uncultured Candidatus Peribacteria bacterium; assembly: GCA_964600205.1. Taxonomy (GTDB): domain Bacteria; phylum Patescibacteriota; class Gracilibacteria; order BD1-5; family UBA6164; genus JALUWO01. Next base: position 753 of record CAZRIS010000063.1, read on the forward strand.
TGAAACTTTATCTCAACTATAAGCTTTAAACAAATAAGTATTAACTCAATAATCTAAAACTTTAAATCTAGGTTTGGCTCTGTAAACAAAATTTTTATCTCAAGGTTTAAATTGACCTAAAATATAATCATCAATAGGATAAATAGAATCTTTATTTTCAAAAATAACTTCTATTTTATCAACTTTTGTCAAAGTTTTTCAAGTTATTTCTATTCAATTTATTACATTCTTCATTTTATCACTTAAATCATCTATTTCTATAAATTGATCATCTGTTAATTTTTCTATTTTAAAAGTTGGTATATTATTTAAAAAAGACTTTTTTTCATTTTTTATTTCTCAAGTAAGAGTTTTTGATTTATCTAATTTCTCTATTTTAGTAGTTTTTGTATTATTTGATAAAAGCTCTTGTTTTGCTTTTTGAACTTCATCATTATTTGAAAAAGAACAAGAACTAATGAAAAATATGATAATAGTTGATATAATAATTTTTTTCATAATACAAAAATTAATTTTAAAACAATTTCATTTTAATCTCTTTTTATTTTTTGTAAAGAAAAAAACTTTGATTTTTAGCATTTTTTTCATAAAATCAAAAGAAATTTTAATTTAAATAATTTCTAAAAATATGAAAAACAAATTAAATAATTTAAAAGAAAATTTCAAAAAGGAATTAGATGAAATAAAAAATATTAATTCTCTAAAAGAACTAGAAAATAAATATTTATGAAAAAAATGAGCTTTAAAAGAAATTTTAAAATGAATAAAAGATTTAAGTATTGAAGAAAAAAAGACAATCTGAGTAGAAGCTAATAAATTAAAAGAAGAAATAAAAGAATTAGTAAAGCAAAAAGAAGTTTTATTAGAAGAAGAATTTTATAAAAATATTGAGGAAAAAGAAGCTATCGATGTAAGTGTTAATTATCCAATAAAAAATTGACATAAACATCCAATAAGTATAACTTCTGAATTATTAGAAGATATATTTATATCTCTTTGATTTAAAATAGCAGATGGACCTGAAGTTGAAACTGAAAAATTGAATTTTGATATGTTAAATATACCTGATAATCATCCTGCAAGAGATGTTTGGGATACTTTTTGGATAAGTGATGAAATAAATAAAAATAGAGGAAATCAAGAAAAATATTTACTTAGAACTCATACTTCTCCAGTTCAAATTAGAGAAATGTTAAAACAAAAATTACCTATAAAAATAATAGTTCCTTGAAGAGTTTTTAGATATGAACAAGAAGATGCTAGACATACTTCTAATTTTTATCAATTAGAATGATTAGTAGTATGAGAATGAGTTAGTCTTGCAAATCTAAAATGGACTCTACAAACTGCAATGAAAAAATTACTTTGAGAAAAAACTGAAATAAGATTAAGACCTAGTATTTTCCCTTTTACTGAACCTAGTGCAGAAATAGATGTAAGCTGTCAAATATGTTCTGGAACTTGAAAAATTTGAGAAAATAATTGTAGAATGTGTTCTGGAACTTGATGGGTAGAATTACTTTGAGCTTGAATGGTTCATCCAAAAGTTTTATCTTGAGCTTGAATAGATCCTGAAAAATATAGTTGATTTGCTTTTTGAATATGAATAGATAGAGTTGCAGCTCAAAGATTCTGAGTAAGTTCTTCTAGAATGTTTTATCAATCAAAATTTAAATTAAATGAACAATTTTAAATAAAAAAAATCCATAAAATATGGATTTTTTATTTTACCTTTAAATTCACAAATTCTGTTGTATCCACTGGTAAATCTTGTTTTATTTTACAATTATCAATTTCTTCTAATTGTTGTCATAAAGAATTTAAAAATATATCTTTTTCCTCACCATAAGGAATAACAAGTTTTGCTTCTATATTTTCAAAAATTTTAGTAGCATTTTTTGTTCATTTTATTAATAAAATATCCACATCTCAAAAAAAATCTAAAATTTCCTCTTTTAACTCAAAATTATCACTATTAACAATTAAAAGATGTTTTCAATCTATCAAAAAATTATAAAAAAGCTCATTATTATATTCTTTTACTTCAAGTAAAATAGAAGATTTTTCATATTCTCAAGGAAAATTAACTAAAAAATCTTCAATTTTTACTTCATTATTTTTATAATCAAAAACAACTTGTTTTTTTTCTTTATTTACAATAAAAATTTTACTATCTTTATAAAAAATTTCCATAATATTTTTTTAAATAAAATAAGTTTTATTTCTTTTTACTATTGAAGCAAGTTCAAATTTTATATCTATCTTATCAATTTCATCAATTCATACCCATTTATATCAAACAAACCTTTCTTCTTTTTGAACAATAGGATCTTTATCTCAATTATATTTTACCAAAAATAAATAAACATCTTTATCTATAATTGGATTATCTTTTAAATAGCTGGCTGTAAATGTATAGTTTAATTTAGTAATAAATTTTATCACTTCTAAATCTTTTATTTCTAATCAAGCTTCTTCACTAATTTCTCTTAAAGCTGCTTCCTTTGCTATTTCATCTCACTCTATATGTCATTTTGGAATAACATATTCCTTTTGTCATCTAGAATTCATCCAAATAAGTAATAAAATTTCTATTTTTCAATTATTTATACGATAAACAATTCAGCCAGAACTTTTTTCATATCTTCTAGCCATATTTTTTACTTATAAAATCAAAAGTTAAATATATAATAACAACTTTCACTAAAAATTCAAATTCTTTTGTGTTTATTTAAGCTTTACAAAAAAATTTTAATTATTTTAAATTCTACTTTTTATATATTTTATGATATTTTTATAAAAAAATCTCAAATTTTAATTTAAATTTGCTTTTTTATAAAATTTTCCTTATAATAAGAAGGAAAGTTTTTATAAATAATTCCTTTAAATTATGTTTAAA
>CAZRIS010000064.1:0-3607 GCA_964600205.1 uncultured Candidatus Peribacteria bacterium
GCTTCTTCATCAAAAAGATTAAAATCCATATCTATTCAGTTTTCTAGTTTGAATTTATAATCTTCATAATTTCAATATGAAATAGAAAGCTCTCAATCTGAAATAAACCAAATATTTGTAGCAAGTTTATTTACAAAATATCTATCATGAGATATAAAAAGTATTGTTCAAGAATATTTTTGTAAAGCCTCTTCTAAAGCCTCTCTTGTATCATAATCTAGGTGATTTGTAGGTTCATCCAAAATTAACAAATTACTTGGAATTTGACCTAAAATAGCAAAAAGAAGTTTTGAAGTCTGACCTCAAGAAAGCTCACTTACTTTTTTGTCTAAATCATCTTTTTCAAATAAATAATGCTTTAAAAGTCAAATCAAAATTTCATCACTATATTCAAGTCAAAATTTCATAAAATTGTCTCTAACAGTCTTATTTTTATCAAGCTCTTCATGCATTTGTGAATAATAAACTATTTTGACAGTTTTTCATTTTGTAAAAAATCAATCCAAAACTGGAATTTTTCACATTATAGTTTTTAAAAAAGTTGATTTTCAAACACCATTTTCTCAAACTATTCAAACTCTTTGTCATTTATACAAAGTAACATCACTTATATAAAAAAGTGGATCTTTTCTTCAAATAAAAACTTCCTTGAAAATAAGCAATTTTTCACTTGATTCTTCATATTCTGTAAAGAAAAATTTTGGTTTTTTAGGAATATATGGTTTTTCTATTTTCTCCATTTTTTCAAGCATTTTTTCCCTTGATTTTGCCCAACCTGCTCTAGAACCAGCTCTAAATCTATTAATTAATTGTTCTTGTTTTTTTATATATTCTTGTTGTCTCTCCCAATCTTTTAGTTTTTTTTCTTCTCTTCTTTTTCTCTCAATTACATAATTAGAATAATTAGTATGATAATATTCAATTCATAAAGGACCTTGTAGTTCAAAAGTTTTATTACAAGTTTTATCTAAAAATTCTCTATCATGAGAAATAATAACATATCAACCTTTCCATTTATTTTTTAAATAACTTTCAAGCCACTCAATTCAAGCCATATCTATAAAATTTGTAGGCTCATCCAAAAATAAAATATCTGGAGATTGTAACAAAATTTTAGCCAAAGCTATTTTTGTTCTTTCTCAACCTGAAACTTCACTTAATTTTTTTGGAAGTAAATCCAAAATTCAAATTCAATTAGCTACTGAGTGTATTTTATTATCTAAATCATATCAAGATAAGTTATTAAATTGTTCTAAAAGGGAAGAATAAGCTTCTATTAAATCCATATTTTCTGGATCTAAGGCCATTTTTTCTTCTAAAACCTTTAATTCTTTTTCTATTTTTAACAACTCTCTAAAAGCTTCTCTTAATTCTTGTTTTACAGTTTTATTTTCATCATCATAATAAATTTGATTTAGATATCAAAGACTAAGATTTCAAACATTTTCTATAAATCAATCAAAATTTTTTATTTCTCAAATAAGCACTTTAAAAAAAGTAGTTTTACCAATTCAATTAGGTCAAACTATTGCAATTTTATCATTTTCATTTAAAACAAATTCTATATTTTTTAAAATTTCTTTATCCTGAAATTCTAGTTTATCTATTTTTATTTTTAAATGTTTCATAAGCTTAAAATATTTAAAATTTTCATAAATTATAAAGATTTTTCAAAAATAACAATTTTTCTTTTGCAAAAAAAAATCTTTTTAATAAAATTATAAAAGTTTATTTTAAATGAATAAAACAAAAATAAATGACAGTAAAAAAAATAAAACCAAAAACTCCAAATGATAGAAAGAAATCTTGGATAATTATTATAATAATTTCATTAATAATTGCTTTAACAATTCCTTATTTTAAAGAAGTTCAACAATATAAAAATAGAGAAATTTGATTAAATCAATTAGAACAAAATTTCAATAAATGACTATATAAACAAATAATAATTGATTGAAATAAAGCTATAGCTACATTATCTTGACAAGTAATTCTTGATAATTGAATAAAAAAAATACCAAGAGATATTACGATTTTACCACCTCATGATTCTTTAAAAGATTTAGGTCTTGTTTCTAAAGAATGAATAAATACTCAAATTATAGTAAAAGATAAAAGTTCAGAAAAATTTTGGTCAGATATGCTGCCTACAATAATATCATTTGTATTATTTTTTATAATTGCAATGATATTTTTAGGTAAAATGTGATGAATGGCAAATTCTGCAATGACTTTTTGAAAATCTAGAGCAAGACTTTATGATAAAGAAAAAAATAAAATAAGATTTAAAGATGTTGCTTGAGCTGAAGAAGAAAAACAAGAACTCCAAGAAATAGTAGATTTTTTAAAAAATCCTAAAAAATATAAAGAACTTTGAGCAAAAATTCCAAAATGAACTTTACTTGTATGACCTCCTTGAACTTGAAAAACACTTTTAGCTAGAGCTGTTGCATGAGAAAGTAATGTTCCTTTTTTAAGTATAAGTGGTTCTGAATTTGTAGAAATGTTTGTTTGAGTATGAGCTTCAAGAGTAAGAGACTTATTTGCAAATGCTAAAAAATTAGCTCCTTGTATTATTTTCATAGATGAAATAGATGCAATAGGTAAAAAAAGATGACCAGGAACTTGAGGTTGACATGATGAAAGAGAACAAACTCTTAATCAAATCTTGACTGAAATGGATTGATTTGATAATGATACAAATGTTATTGTAATGTGAGCCACAAATAGAGTAGATGTTTTAGATAAAGCTTTACTTAGACCAGGTAGATTTGATAGAAAAATAAATGTTAACTTACCAAATTTAAAAGATAGGGAAGAAATACTAAAAGTTCATGCTAAAGGTAAAAAAATATCTAGTGATGTAGATTTTCATAGTATAGCAAGTTCAACTGTATGATTTTCTTGAGCAGATTTATGAAATTTATTAAATGAAGCTGCAATTATTACAGCTAGAAAAAATAAAAAAATAATAACTCAAGATATTATACAAGAAGCTTTTGAAAGAATAGTTATGTGACTTAGAAAAAAATCACAAGTAATGAGTGAAGAAGAGAAAAAAATCACAGCTTATCATGAAGTATGACATGCTTTAGTATGAAAACTTTTACCAAATACTGACCCAGTACACAAAGTTTCTATAATATCTAGATGATGAGCATTATGAGTAACTTGGTTCTTACCAGAAAGAGATAAACTTTTAGTATCAAAAGCTAAATATCTTGATGAATTAGCTACTCTATATTGAGGTAGAGTAGCAGAAGAAATATTTTTTGGTAAAGAAAATATAACAACTTGAGCCTCAAATGATATAGAAAAAGCAACAGATATAGCTAGAAAAATGGTTATGAGATATTGAATGTTTGAAGATATTTGAGCTGAAAACTTTGAAGGAGAAATAGAACAATACAGCCAAACTTGAATAAAACCTTTAAGTGATGATACAATAAAAAAGATAGATCAAAAAGTGAAAAAAATTTTAAAAGAAGCTTATAACACAGCTAAAAAAATAATTGAAAAAAATAAAGAACTTCATGAAAAAATAGCAAAAGATTTATTAGAAAAAGAAGAAATAAGTAGGGAAGAATTTAATAAATATTTTGAATAA
>CAZRIS010000065.1:0-3591 GCA_964600205.1 uncultured Candidatus Peribacteria bacterium
TAATTTATCACTTCCCTCTTTTTTTATAAGTTCAAAAACTTCTAAAATAACTTGTAAACTTCTTTTTAAATTCAATAAATCTCTAGGATTAGCTCTTCAAAGAGCAAGTCTTGTAAGAATATTATCAATATCTGAAACTTCTTTTAATTTTTCTAAAACCTTATCAAGCAAAATAGAATTTTTTAAAAATTCATCAATAATATCAAGCCTTTTATTTATTTCTTTTATATCTTGAAGAGGATTAACTATAGCATCTCTTAAAAATCTTTTTCACATTGCAGTTTTTGTTTTATCAAGCACTCAAAATAAGGTACCAATTTTAGCTGATTTTGTGGAAAAATTATAAATTAAATCAAGACTTTTTATAGTTGTTTCATCAAGTCATAATGTATTAGAAAAAGAATTATATGAAAGTTTATTTAAAAAATTTAAATTTGTTTTTTGTATAGATTCAAGATATTGTAAAACCATTGCAGAAGCTTTTTGAGCTAATTTTTTATCTTCAATAGAAAATCAAACAAGATTTTTCACTCAAAAATGATTTTTCAAATATTCTCTTGCATCTCAAACAAGATTATAGTAGTAAATATTAAGTCCATATTTTTTCCCTAAAATTTCTTTTATTTTTTCATCTTGAAATAAATTTTTACTAAGAACAACTTCTTTAGGTCAAATTTTGTATAAATAACTAGCCAAAATTTCAAAATCATTTATTTCTCCAGTTTCCCATCTAGAACTAGAAGGATCAAGTAAACTAATTCAATATCTAGAATCTTCATAAACAACTGAAACTATATAATTAGAATCTATTTTTTTATTATATTCTTCTCATTCTAAATTTAATGTAGCAGGAGTAACAATTCTTACAATTTCTCTTTGGACTATTCATTTAGCTTTTGGATCTGAAACTTGTTCTGCTATAGCTACTTTATATCAAGCTTCTACCAATTGTGGCAAATATTTATCTTTTGCATGATATGGAATTCAAGCAAGTGGTTGAGGATTAAGTGCATTTTTATTTCTAGTAGTTATATTTATTCAAAGAACTTTGTGAGCAATATAAGCATCTTCATCAAACATTTCATAAAAATCCCCCATCCTAAAAAAAAGAATTGCATCTCACACTTCTTTTTTCATTTCATAATATTGAGCCATTGCAGGAGTAAGCTTTTTTTCTTGCATATTTTCTTTTTTTAAAATAATCTAAAACTATGTTTTCTATGATATTTATAAGGATTATCCTTTATATATCTAGAAATATTTAATAAAAATCAAACAGCAATTGCTAAAGCAAGCAAACTAGAACCTCAATAACTTATAAAAGGTAAAGTAACTCAAGTCAAAGGAACTATATTTAAATTAACTCAAATATTAACAAAAGCTTGTATAAAAATCCAAGAACTTATTCAAATAGCACTATATTTTGCAAATAAATCATCAACTCTAGAAGCTATATAAAATCATCTATAAACAATATAAAGATACATACTTATAAGTATAAAAGCACCTACAAATCAAAGCTCTTCAACAATAACAGAAAAAATAAAATCTCATTGAACTTCTGGAAGATAACCAAATTTTTGAATAGATTTTCAAAATCAAAGTCATCCAAATCATCAACTTCAAATAGCTATCAAACCTTGCTCTGTCTGGTAATTAATTGTTTTATTTGCAATAGCAGTTTTATTATCTGCCAAAAAATTATCAATTCTTTTTGTTATATATCATAATTTATTAAGAGTCTTTCAAGTTTTATGATCATAATCTCAAGCCAAATAAACTCAAAAAAATAACAAAATTCACAAAGCTCAAAGAGATAAAATATATTTTAAATTAGCTCAAGATACAAAATAAATAATAGCTCAAACTGGTAAAATTATCATAAGAGTACCAAAATCTGGTTGAGCTCAAACAAGTAAAGTAACAATTCACATTATAGAAGCAAAAGGCAAAAATCCTTGCTTAAAATCATATAATTTATGTTTATTAGCTTTAAAATAAGCAGCCAAAAATAATATTAAACCAAATTTTAAAAACTCTGTAGGTTGTATAGTAAAAGGAATTCAAGGAATATTTATCCATCATCTAGCTCACTTAAAAGCAAGTCAATTAATAAGGACAAAAATAAGTAAAAATCAAATAACTCAAACTATTACTTTTATATATTTTTCAAAAAATTTATAAGGAATTTTTGAAATAACTCATAAAACAATAAGAGATATAATTACATGTATTATATTTCTTATCACATAAAAATAATTATAAGGATGATCTATTTTTCAAGCTTTTACCATAAGTTCTGTTACTCTATGACTAGAATAAACAGAAACAGAACTTATCATTATCATTCAAAAAACAATTAAGATAAAAACCGAAAAAAATAATTTATAATCAATTTGTCTCATATTAAAAATAATTTGTTATTTTATTAAACTCAACCATAGATTCTGGAAAAAATACAAAAATAAGCCCACTAAAAAAAGAAATCAAAATAAAAACTACAATTGGAGTTAAATCAAAAGGTCAAATAGTTGTAGGAATTACTTTTTTTATTGAATTATAAATTGGATCTATTATATCACTTAAAATTTTAGGTCTCAAATTAAGTCAAATAAGGCTTACCCAAGATAAAATAACATCCAAAATTATTAAATAAGTTATTATTCTAAACAAAATAAGAATTGTAAGTATTATTGTCATCATTTTTTAGTATTTATTTTTTAAAGATTTTATTATAAGCATTATAAGCAGCATCTTCTTGAGCTTTTTTCTTACTACTCCCCTTTCAAGTATCTATCATTTTTTCTCAAATAAAAACTCATACTTCAAAAGTTTTATTATGATCTGGTCAAGATTCACTTAATAATTTATATTTAGGAGTAATTTCATATTCTGCTTGAGCTTCTTCTTGAAATAAAGTCTTATAATCTTTTGTTAAATTATTTTCTAAAATTTCATCTAAATAAATATAAATATTTTTCATAACAAATTCTTTTGCTTTTTGCATTCCTAAATCAAGATAAATAGCTCAAAGTAAAGCTTCTACACAATTTGCTAAAATATAATCATTTTCTCTACCTCAAGTTTTTTCTTCTCATTTTCATAAATATAAATAATCTTTGAAAGATAAATTTTTTGCAACTTTAGCTAAATTTTTTCATCTAACAAGAGCAGATCTTATATCTGTAAGTTCTCATTCTGTTTTATCTGGAAAATCTAGGAACAATTTTTCAGTTATTATAAGTTCTAATACTGCATCTCAAAGAAATTCTAATCTTTCATTATGTTCTGGTGCAAAATCTGGTCTTTCATTTACTATTGATCTATGAATAAAAGCTAAAATATAATGAGAAATATTATTTGGAACAATATCAATTTTTTCTAAAAATTTTTTTATTTTTTCTTTTTCGTAATCTGATTCTACAGCTTTTTTAGTTATAACCATTTTTTATTAATTAGTAAAATAAATACTAATTAATTTTTTATTTCTAGAGTTTAATATTTAAAACCTAAAAACAAAAAATTAATTTGTAAGTTTATTTTATAAAAAAATCAAATTTTAGCAAAAATAAAAAACTAGATTTTTCTAGT
>CAZRIS010000066.1:0-3574 GCA_964600205.1 uncultured Candidatus Peribacteria bacterium
CTTCATAAAAATTAGTTTTATTTATAACTTTTGTTTCAAAATCTGGATATAAAGAACTAAATTTTTTAAGTCATTTTAAATCTGAATCTCTTAAATTTTCTTTATATTTCAATTCATAAGCCTTTTTTTTATGCTCTATAACCAAATCTACTTCATATTTTTCATCACTTGTTCTCCAAAATTTTAATTCATCAATTCTATATTTTGTTTTTATTAAATCAGAAAAAATAAAATTTTCAAATAAAACTCAATATTCTTCTTGAAAAAATTCAAATCTATTTATAAACCAATTTCTAAATCAAGGATCAATAAAATATAATTTAGGTGCTTTATTTATCTCTTTTAATTTATTTCTAAAAAAAGGTCTTTGAGTAAAAACTATAAAAGTCTCTTTTAAAATTTCTATAAATTGCTTTACAGTTGGAGAACTAAGATTAGATAAACTTGCTAATTTTGCATAATTTAAGATATTTCAACTATAATAAGCTAATTGTCTAGTTAATTCTTTAAATTCATACATTTTTTTTGTATATAAAACAATATCTCTATTAAACCAAAAATCAAATATATCAGATAAAATTTGCTTTTTTTTATCTTGATTACTTTCCAAAACAACATCTGGATAAGCTCACCAAATCATATACTCTTTTAAATAATTCTTTATTTTAGCCTCATTTATGGGATTATTCATAAATCTTTCCAACTTTTCATATTCCAAATTTTCTTTCCAAATAACAAATTCTTCAAAATCAAGTGGCCACATATAATAAATTCTTTTTCTTCCTGCAAAAGATTCTTTAATATTTTTATTGATTTCAATATTATTTGAACCAGATAAAATAACTTTAACAAAAGGCATTTCATCATAAATAAGTTTCAAAATATAATCAATATCTTTTACTTTTTGAAATTCATCTAAAAATAAATAAAATCTTTCTCAATATTTTTTATTATAATTTTTATTTATAAAATTTTCTAAATCTGAAAATTTTTTAAAAAATTTATGATATTCAATATTTTCTAAATTTAAAAATTGTTTATTTTCAGTATTCAAGCTTGAAAATATTTTTTTCAAAAAAGTTGTTTTCCCAACTTGTCTTGGTCAAACAATAAAAATTAATTTCTTATTTTCAAGAATTTCTTCTTGTTTATTATAAATTTTTCTAAATTTCATTTTATTTTACTTGTAAGTATTATAAAATTAATTTTATTATAATTTATTTTATTTAAAATTGCAAATTTATTTTTACTAACTACATAACAAGCAAAAAACATATATTTTAGAAAACTAGTGTTTACACTAAAAAAACTAGCAAAATTTTTGCTAGTTTTTCATAATTTAATAATTATTTTCAAATAACTGCAGTAGCAGCTTTTACAGGATTTGGTAATAATAATAAATCTTTTACTAATCAACTATAAGCTCATCTTATAGGTGATGTTACAGTATTAATAGCTGAAGCAATAGGTTCTGTAACCATATTTATTCAAGCTTTTCATACCCTTTTTAATCATTCTCAAATAAATTTTGCAACTTTTACACTTGGCTCCCAACCATATTTTCAAGCAAAATAAGCTCAGGCTCCAGCCATCAAATATGGAGCAGCAGCTGTTCAAGCTGAATAAGCTCAAATCATAGCTCAAGCATTTAAAATATATCTAAGCAGATTCTTAGGACTCTTAATTCATCATGATTCATATAATCCTAAATCTTTAAAAAACTTATTTGATAATAATCAAGCTCATACAGAAGATAATCAAGTGGTTAAAGCTGAATGTGAAGTAATTAAAGGACTTACAAACTTATTACTTAAAACAAAATCAACAAGTCATTTTACAGTTCAAAATACATCTCAAAAAGCTGGATGTCATATTCATAAAGCATTTTTAACTAACATATTTATTCATTCAGCTCAAGCCCAAAAAGTTAATGATTGAACTGCTTTATTTTCAAAAACTTTTGAAGCTGATTCTTTTAATCACATATTTTTTAATTAAAATTTAATATTCTTTTATAATTATAATTATTTTTATATTATTTGTCAAGTATTTTGTTTCACATTTTTATATCTCTCAAATGCATTAATTGAATTAAAGCTACAAATTGTAAATATTCTTCTATTGTAGGGTGCCATCATTCTCATAATAATTCTTCTATTATTCATGATACACTAAACATTATAGTTCATTCTCTTAATCAATTAAGAGTAAAATTTCAAGTATTTATTAAAACTTTTTTTATTACATTTTCACTTAAATAACTTTCTGGAATTTTATCTCAAAATTTAAAATTCATAATTTGTTTCATTCAAGGAAGTTTTGAAACATATTGCAAAGAATTCAAAGCTCACATAAATGCTATAGATTTTATAATCTCATTTTTATCTAGCATTCAATGTCATAAATCTTTTAAATCCCTAAACATCAAATTTTGAGCTAAAGTAGCTCATTCATAAAATGTTATTCAATCAAGAGTTGCATTTCAAGCAAAAGCTAATCACTCTCATATAAAAGTTCATTTTTCTAATAAACTTCAAACTCTAAGTCAAGTTACTACTCTCTCTCAAATACTTGTAGCTCTAATTCAAGCAACAGCCATTCTTCAAGCAATTGTAGCTCAAATTCAAGCTCACATTGTAATAGCTCAAATTGCAAGAGTAACTCAAAAATCTATCAAATTATCTATATTTTCATCTGCAAAAACAAAGTAATCTCAAACTCATTTTTTTTGAGCTAATCAATTTAAATTAGCATACATTCAAACAAAACTTTTATTTTCATCTCATCTATTTTCTAGATTATCAATATGTTTTAAAAGTAATAAATGTTTGAAAGTATTTTTAGTTATATTAAAAACTTGTTTATCAAAATTAATTTGTTTTTTATAATCTTCTAAGCTTATTTCTTTTAATCATTTTTTCTTTCTTTTTTCATTTTCTTGTTTTAATTTTTCTTTTAAAGCATTTTCTAATCTTTCTCTTGATTTGTTAAAAATATTTATTAACTTTTCTGCTAATTCTTTATCTCAAATAATTTTTTTTAGTCTTTCAAAAGATTTACTATAAAAATTATTTGTTAATTTAAAAGTAAAACTTAAATCTTCATATGCCTTTTTATCCTCATTAACTTCAATTAAAATATTATATAGATTTTTAGTATTTAATATATTTCTTTCTTTTTCAAATTCTTTAGTTTGTAATAATTTATCTGCTACAATATTTTTTACTCACTCACTATTTCCTGAAAGACCTCAATATCTCATCAAGTTAAAAATTTTTATTTCTTTTTCTTTTTGAGACATTTTTTTATCAAAAAATATTTCTCTTACTTTTTTTAAATCATCTTCTCAAATTATAGATTCTTCTTTTTCTGCATTAAGCATTAAATCAAAAATTTTATTAAATTCTTGATCCAAAATTTTTTGATCTATTGGAACTCAAATTTTTAAATTTTCTGAAATTTTTTTTATATCACTATTAATTTTTTCATCATCATCTCTAAAACCTTTAAACCAAATAGAATTAGAAACTTTTTGAGCTTGTGGTATCCAAATTTGAAGTATTTCAGTTAAAAG
>CAZRIS010000067.1:0-3548 GCA_964600205.1 uncultured Candidatus Peribacteria bacterium
ATTAAAAACTTCAGTTTTTATATTTATTTTAAATTCTTGTATATTTTTTTCTCTATGTTGTTTTTGTAATAATCATTTTATTCTCAACTTATTTTTTATATAAATTGTTTTTTGATTCAAAAATTCTAATTCTCTTTCTATAAAATCAATTAAATTTAGAATATTATTTTTATCATCAATAACTCTAGAATCTAAAATCTTTCACCATTTATTTTCTAAAATATTATAAACTTTTCAATCAGAAAAAAACATAATATCTTTATTATTAGTTTCTCAAATAATGTATTCTATAATTATACCTTTAGAATTATCACTTTTATCTATTCATTCATATATAGAAATATGATTTCAAACATCATCCTTATCTTTATAAAAAAGATATGTTTTTCATTTATTTTTATAATCAAATAAATCTAGTTTTTTTGAAAAAAATCTAGAAATTTTATAGGCTAAATTAAAATTTGATATAATTAAATAATTTTTTTCAAATTCTAAAAGTAAATTTTTTAATCTATTATTATAATCCATAAAAAAAATTATGCTGTAAATACTTTACAACATAATTTTAGCACTTTTTAAAATTTATGTCAAAATTTAAGACTATTTATCTTTTTTTTCTGTTTTTTCTCAATTTATAGGTTTCATTAATGGAAAAAGTTGCATATCTCTTAAGTTATCCTGACCTGTCAAAATAGCTAAAATTCTTTCAAATCACATACCAAAACCAGATTGAGGTGGCATTCCATATTCCATTGCTAAAACAAATTCATCATCTCATCTAGTTGCTTCTTCATCTCATTTTTCTAAAGCTCCAGATTGAGCTTCAAAATTAGCTTTTTGAATTGCAGGGTCAACAAGTTCAGAATAAGCTTTATTAACTTCCCAACCATTTATAACTAATTGAAATTGTTCTACAATATTTGGATTTTCATCATTAGCTCTTGCTAAAGGTTGCATTGTTTTTGGATAATTATACACAAAAGCTGGTCACACTATACTTGGTCTTAAAACTTTTTTATAAAGATAATCAATAAGTGTAGGAACAGCCATTTTATCCATTCATTCAAATTCTACTCAAGCCTTTTTAATATCACTAATTAATTTTTCTTCATCTCAAATTTCATATTTTGAAACATCTATTCAACATGCTTTTTTTACTCATTCTATATAATCAATTCTTTCAAAAGGAGTAGTAAAATCAACGATTTTTTCATTACCTTCTTTATCTTTTACTTTTATTTTTCTATCTAAATTTAATTTTTCAAAAAGATAATCAAACATTTTTTCTGTAAATCTAATATTATCTTCAAAATTCCACCAAGCAGCATAATGTTCTACAACATTAAATTCTTGAACATGAGAAGGATCACTTCATTCATTTCTAAAATTTGTAGCAAATTCAAAAACTCTTTCAAATCTTCAAACTGTAGCCATTTTTAATCAAATTTCTGGTGCAATTCTTAGATAAACATCAATATCAAAATCATTATGATGAGTAACAAAAGGTTTAGCTGCAGCTCAAGAAGCAGCATTTCAAAGTGTAGGAGTAGTTATTTCAATAAATCAATTTTCATGATAAAAATCTCTTAGAGTTTTTATAAATTTACTTCTAAAAAGAAATCTATCATAACTTTCTTTATTCATTATAAGATCTAAATATCTTTGTCTATAAATAGCTTCTTTATCTACAATTCCATGATATTTTTCAGGAAGAGGTCTTACAGCCTTAGCCATAAATTGAAATTCTTTCACAAAAAGAGTTAATTCTCAATGTTTTGTAACAAATAAATCTCAAATAACTCAAATATAATCTCATACTTGAGCAAATTTTTCTGCTATTTTATAAGCAGATTTTTTTTCTCAATCTATTTCTATTTCATCTACTATTTTTCTACCAGTATTAAACTTAATATGATTTTTAGAAAAACAAATTTGAATTTCAGAGCTATTATCCATAATTTTTGCAAAAGTAAGTTTTCACATTGACCTAGAGCTCATAATTCTTCAAGCTGTCCTAAATTCTCATTTTGCTCAATTTTCCATTAATTCTTTTGCATCTTTTAAGTGTTTTTCACTTTTTTCTATAATATCTTTTATATCAGTTTTTCATTCAAATTTATTTGCATAAACTATAACTCAAGCTTTTTTTAAGTCATTAATTTTTTTTTGTCTATCTAAACTTTCTTTTGGATAATCCATTTTACTAACAATTAAATAATTAAAAATTAAAATAATTTTATAAAAAAAGTAAAAAAAGTAAAATTTTAATTTTCAGCTTTAACCCTTTTTAAAAGTTTTTTTTCTATTTTTCTTATCTTATGCTTTTTTTTAATAGCTTCATCAATATCTCTTAATAATTCTGCTATAAAATAAAAAAGTGAAACTCAAATCAAAAGTCAAGCAACTCAAAAAAGTTTTTCTCAAACAATTAAAATAATAAAAGTCAAACTTACAGGTAATTCTAAAAAATTAGAAAAAATCTTAGGATTTAAAATATATGCTTCAATAGTATGAACAATTGCTATAAGTAAAATAATTGCTAAAATCAAAATCAAGCTATGAGAAAAAGTATAAGCTACAATTAAAATTGGAATAGAAGATAAAAATGTTCAAAGAACTGGAATAAATCAAAAAATAAAAACAATAACTCCTAAAGTAAGCAAATAAGGAAATCACCAATCATGAAAAAATACAGAACCAATTATAAATAATCAAATACTTGTCAAAACAGCATTAATAAAAGCTATCATTGATTGAGCTTTTAAAATAAGTCAAAAGCTTCTAATTATTTTATCAAAAATAACTTTATATTCTTCATACAAAAATTTAAAACTAGATTTTTTTATTCAAAATAAATATTTTTTTAAATTCTTTCTATCAAGTAAGAAAATATAACTTAAAATAACAGACAAGATAAATTCCAAAATAATAGCTCAAGCAGACTTTATTTTCAAGAAAATATTTATAAGTATTTCATAATTTTGTTTTGAAAAAGCATTTTTTAAACTAGAATCTATTTGAGTATAATTTGATTTTATAGTTTCTAATGTATTTTTTATATTTTCAATTTGTCCTTTTAAAAAAGGAATATTATTTGATAATCAAGTTAATTCACTTTGAATTTTTGGTATTGCTTTACTAATAATTAAAATTATTACAGTAATAAAAATTATATATTCTAATGTTATAATAAAATTTATTGATAAAAATCTTTTAATTTTTAATAATTTTTCTTCTGAAATTCTATTTTCTAAAAATTTATAAATATTAACTTCTAAAAATTTTGCACTACTATAAAATAAATAAGAAAAGATAAAGGTAAGAAAAAAAACTAAAGCTAAATCTTTTAAAAATAAAAAATAAATAAAAACAATAAGTAATCAATAACTTATAGCTTTATGATAAAAAGTTTTTGTAAAAATAAATGAGAATAAAGTTTGTAATTTTTTCATATATTTTTTTTAATTTTTATTACTTAGATTTATAATAAAAATTTTTTTACTAAAAGCAAAAAAAAGTGAAAAAATTTTTCACTTTTTTAAACAAGA
>CAZRIS010000068.1:0-1145 GCA_964600205.1 uncultured Candidatus Peribacteria bacterium
ACCATTTTTAAAAAAAGAAAAATCTACAAATTTATTTTGTAGATTTTTTTGTTTTTTAATAATTTAGAAAATTTATTTATATAAGAAAAAATAGACTTTTTTTTATTTTATAATAAAATCTTTTTCAACCTATTATTTTAAATAAATTTTATGGCTAAAAAATTAAAAATATTTTTATCAATTTTTATAATATTTTTTATAATTATTTTTATTTGATACCAAAATTTTAAATCAAAAATAATTATAAAAAAAGACACTATTATAACTATAAATAAATGAGAAACTTTTTATAGTTTAGCTAAAAAGCTAAATTTAAATAATTTTTTCTATAAAATTTACTTAAGCAAAAATCCTCCTAATTTTGAACTTCAAGCTTGAAAATACAAAATAAATTCTTGAAGTACAATAAGTGAAATTTTAAATTCTTTAAATAAACCAGCTATAGCAAAAGAAATAAAATTAACAATTCTTGAATGATGGAATATTTATGACATAGATAATTATTTAACAAAAAAATGATTAATAAAAAAATGAAATTTTATAAAATATGTTACAAATAAAGAAAAAATTTTAAAATTATCAAAATTTTATAAATTTATTTATCCTGAACTTAATACTCTTGAGTGATATCTATATCCTGATACTTATAAAGTAAATGAAAATAATTTTAAAATAAATAAGTTAGTAGTAAAACAATTAGATAATTTTGAAAAAAAAGTCTACAATACAATTTTAAATAAATATTCTAAAGAAAAAATCCAAGAAATTTTAAAATTAGCTTCCATAGTAGAAAAAGAAGAAAAAAATCCTAAAAATAAAGCTATAGTAGCTTGAATACTAAAAAAAAGACTTAATAATTCTTGGCCTATTTGAGCTGATATAACTGTTTGTTATCCTCACAAACTAACAAGTCAAGAATGTAAAATGGTAGTAAGTAAATACATAAGAGAAAAAAGTAAATACAATACAAGAACAATGCTTGGACTTCCTTTAACTCCTATTTCAAATCCTAGTTTTGAAACTATTTATGCAACAATAAATAGTAAAAAAACTCCTTACTGGTTTTATTTACACAATACAAAAACTTGAAAAATTTATTATGCTAAAACTATAGAAGAACATAACCAAAATAAAAGGCTTTATCT
>CAZRIS010000068.1:1245-3515 GCA_964600205.1 uncultured Candidatus Peribacteria bacterium
TCTTCTTTTTTTCAATAAAAAGAATTATCACTTAAACTATAAATCAAAAATCAAGGGAAATTAAATTCTCATAAATATTTTGATTTAACAAAATAAGAAATTTCTAGTTTTTTTCATTTAAAAGATTTTATTTTATATTCCAAAATTTTGTCATCATTCAAACTTCATTTTCTATTTCAAAATTTTATAAATTCAAAATTAGAACTTAAAAAATCTTTTAAAATGATATCTTTTTTTTCTTTATCATTAGAAAAAATAATTGTATCTATAATTTTATAATCTTTATTTTTTTCAATATTGTTAAAATCAACTTTTACAAAATCTCAATTTTTTGACTTTTTATATATTTTTCTAAGTAAAATAATTCCCTTACTATTATTCAAATATTCCCTAAAAATAATATTTACCTTTAAATCTCTTCATTTTAATTTTACAGCTCTAAAATCTATACTATTATCATTTCAAACTCTCAAATCTTTCAAATTATATTCAAATTCTTTAAAAGGTCTTTGTCAAGCATATCAAATAAAAAATGATTCTTTATTTCTAACACTTCAAATCATAAATCAAAAATGTGTCATTACAAAATTTTCATATACAAATTCATTTTTAAAAATATTTTTTTTCTTTTCAATATCTTTTTTATACAACAAGTAATTTTCTAAAAAAATTTTTAAATATTCATATTTTTCTATAAATCCAACATTTCTTGAAAAAAAATCTACTTTATAAAAAGATAAATACAAATCATCTAAATATTTTTTATCTTTATATTTTAATTTCTTTAATAAATCATAAAATAAAATTTTATCTAAATCTTTAGAATAATAAAAAGAATATTTTTTATCATCTTTTGTAAATAAATCTTTTAATTTTTCTATATTTTTTAATATTATACTTCTATTTGCCCATTTATTTTCATTATATAAAGCTATAGTATAAGCAAGCAAAAAATGTCTGTCATTTATTTTTTTATAATCAACAAATCTTAAATCAAGTTTTTTATCAACTTCTGATAAAATCATATAAATATCTAATTTTTGATTTTCTAAAACTGCCTTATTTTGCAAAAAAGTATAAATTTTTTCTTTTAATTTATCTGTTAAATCCAAATTTTTATAATTTTTTTTCAGATAAACATAATAATAACTATAATCTAAAATTTCTTTAAAACTAGCATTCTTTGTTATTTTTATATTTTTTAGATCTTTTTCTAAATTTTTTATTTTTGTCAATAAATCTTTTCTTTTTATTCAAAGAATATACAAATCTCTATCTTGTAAACCATAAATTTTTTTTAGAAATTTTAATCTAAAAAACAAGTAAAATTCATCTGAAACTCAATTATTAAAAGAATAGTATAAATCCTTTATTTTCAATAAATCATTATTATAAAATTGAACTAAAACCTTTGTATTATCTAAATCAAAATCTTTTAAATTAAAAGTAAAATCTATGAAATCATCTAACTTTTTTGAAATTCAAAAATAAACTTTTTTTGTATCATAAATTTTTTGATCTTGAGAAATATTAAAAACTAATTTTTCCTTTCAAATTTCTTTATTTCAAGCTAAAAAATCTAAATTCAATTCTTTAAATCAATCTTTTTTATCATTTTTAAAATAAATTATTTTTTCTGTAATATATTTATTTAATTCTATTTTTTCAGTATTTTTTCAAAATTTTAAAACTAAATTTTTTAAATCTCATAAATTATAGAATCTAATTTTTATTCAAATCTTATCTTTAAATCTAATATTTTTAGGATAATAAAAATCATAAGCTAGATTTTTATTAATTTTTTTATTAAAAAGTAAATCTCTATTTTTTTCTAAACAACTTTTTTTTACCTCAACTAAATTATTTAAATCCAAAAAATATTTTTCTAATACTTCTTTTTTTGAAGTCAAAACAAAACTACAAATACTTTTTGAATAATTTATAGAAGTTAATGAGAATTTTTTTACACAATTATTTTTTGATTCCTCTAATTTTTTTAATTTAATATACTTATTGTTTTTAGGAAAATTAAAACTTATAATTTTTTCACAACTTTCAAAATCCTTTTTATCTATAAAATCATTAAAAAAAGAAGCCTGTTTTTTTAAATTTTCATTATAAAAATACCAAACTCAAAATAAAAAAAGAAGAAAAATTAAAAGAAAAATAAAAATATACTTTTTATTTTCTCTTAGATTTTTCTTTATTAAATAAAATTTAATTCTAGGCATAATTCTTTTTTATGAAAATATTATTTTTTCAACACCGGT
>CAZRIS010000069.1:0-3495 GCA_964600205.1 uncultured Candidatus Peribacteria bacterium
TCAAACCTTGTAAATCCAAAATAATATTGTCAAACTCTTTTCATTTACTTTTATGTAAGGTTCAAACAAAAACATTAGCACTACTACCCATTTCCCAATCATAAATAAATTCTTCCAAACTATCCTTATGCAAAACATTATTTATAGAACAAAACTTGTCCCACATAAGCTTAATTTCTTCCAAATAAGGACTATTTAAAAATTTTTCTTTCAAAATTCAAAATATATCTCTAAAAATTTTATCACTTAAAATATTTGCTTTATTTTCAAGTTGATTCAAAAATTCATTTACTTCCAAAAGATGATAAAATAAAAAGTTTGAACTAGAACTTATAAGCTTATGTTCTATGTTCTTTCATTTTAGATAAGAGGAAAATATACTTGCTCTTTCATTTTCAAAGCATAAGTAAGCAGTATTTTTATCAAAAATTTTTTTAGAGAAAGGATATACCTCATTTTTTAATAAAACACCATCATAATTTAAAATTTTTACATTACTTTCTTCGAAAAGACTATTTTCATAAGCAGATTTTAAGCTTAAATCTTTCTTTTTTCTATTTTCTATTTGATTTATCCATTTTTCAGACAATTTTACAATTTGTGGTTTTGATCTATAATTTTTATCTAAAAAAATTGTTTTTGCATTAAATTTTTCCTCAAATTCTTGAATATATTTTATATTTGCACCAGCAAAGGAATAAATATTTTGATCATCATCCCCAGCTGCAATTATTCTAACTTGATCTATACAATTGTTTATGATAGTTTGTATAAAATTAAATTGTTCTTCATTTACATCTTGATATTCATCAATAACTATTACAGATTTTTTTATTTTTTCATCTGATTTATTTATTTCATCAATTGCTAATTTTATAACTTGTTCAGTATCATATATTTTATGTGTTACTCATAAGATTTTGTAAGCATAAGAATGAAATGTATGTATATCCAAAGCATAAGCAGATTTTCAAAGTAAATTTACCAATCTTTCCTTCATTTCATATTTTGCAGAATTTGAAAAAGTAAGCATCAAAAACTCTTCCTCTTTTACTCATTCTTGTAAAATCATAGAAGCTATTTTATGAACCAATGTTTTTGTTTTACCAGCACCAGGACCTGCAATTATTAGTAAGTTTTTTGTTTCATTTATTACCTGTTTTTGGTTTTTATCCAAATTTAATACAATTTCTTTATATTTTTGTTCAGATATTGGTTTTTGAAAAAATCTTTTTTTGTTTGGAAAATATTTTTCTAAAAATTCATCAATATTTAAATTAAAATAATTTTCCATTATTTCTTTATGAGGAATAGAAAAAGATTTATTTTGCTGTAAAATATTTTCAAAATAACTTTTATCTTCTGGCAAATCTTTCCACATTTTAACATAAGAATCCAATATATGAGCTTGCTGATATTTATTTTTATAATGAATTTGTAAAAGTTCATAAAATTTTTTATCCCATTTTTTACTTGGATCCTTTATTTCAAGCTCAAAAATTTGTTCATAACCTATAAGTCAGTCTAAAACATTTATAGCTTGAATTATATGTAAAAAATACAAAACTTCTTGCACTATTGTAATTCACTTATTATCAATAGCCTCATTTTTTTCTTTAAAATAATCTATTAAATCTTTATCTAAAAATCTCAAATAATCTGAATCTTTATTTTTTTTAATATAATCAAGACATATTTTTGAGTATTTTAGTAATTTTTTTATAAATTTTTCTCTTTTTTGGTTAAAGTTTATTTTTAAACCATCTGGACTTATATCTACAAATTTGTTCAAATCTCTACTTAAATAAGTAATTAGACTATATACAAGTTCATACTGATTTTTATTTTTCAAAACACTATTTTGTCTAAAAATTTCTTGAAGTTGTTTTTGAGTAAAAATTTTTCAATTATTTTCCAATATAAAATCTATGATTTGTTCTGCTTTTTTGATAGTTTGTAAAGGTGAGGAAAAGTATCTTGATTTATATTCTATTTTATATTCTTTATTCAAAACCAAAAGTTTCAAAGCAATAAGTTCATCAAGTGCTTGTTTCAGTATTTTTACTATTTCATAAGTTTTTTTTCACTTTAAAGAATCATGTTCAAAAGTTTCTGCTAAATAATTTAATTCTACTCAAAACTCATTATAAATTTCTGTATAAAGTATTTTCAATAATTCAGGATTAGTTCATTTTTTTTCTATGATTTCCAATGATTTTTCAAGATTATATTTTCACCTTCAAGCAAACATAAATTTTCAAGAAGAAAATTTTCTTTCCAAAAATCATATTTTTTCAAGTATTCAAAGTGCTACTTTAATTTTTGTAGCCCAATTTTTTTCTTTTAAGTTTATATCCATTTTTCTAGCTGCTGTTGCAAGAGATAAGTTTACTTTTGTATTATATTTTGCCCTGCCTTTTAGATACATAAATAGTGCTTTAAACTGTCTTTGAGATATTTCAGATATTTTTTGAATTTGAAAAACCTTGTCTATATCATTTTCAGAATATAAGATAATACAATTTGAAGTTTTTCCATCTCTACCTGCTCTTCAAGCTTCCTGTAAATAATTTTCTAAACTAGAAGGAAGCTCATAGTGTATTACATATCTTACATCATCTTTGTCTACTCACATACCAAAAGCATTTGTAGCTACAATAATATTATTTTCTCAATTTATAAACTTATCTTGTATTTCCATTTTTTTATCTGTGTCCATTTGTCCATGATAATATAAAGCTTTTATTCATAAATCATTTAATTTTTTAGCTAATTCTTCTGCTTTTGTAGTTGTATTTGTAAAAATAATAGTTGGCTGATCTTCATTAAGAATATTTAATAAACTATCTTCTTTTTTATTAGTAGAAATTTTTGAAAAACAAAGATTATCTCTTGAAGCACCTGCATTTATAATATCCAAATTTTTTCAAAGTTTTGATACAAAATAAGATTGTATATCTTCCAAAACCTGCTTTTTTGCAGTAGCAGTAAAACAACTTATAGCACAATCTTCTTGCTTAATTTCCTTTATAAAATCTCAAATAAAAAAATAATCTACCCTAAAATCATGTCACCATTTTGAAAAACAATGTGCTTCATCTATTATAAATCTATCTATTTTTCTAGAAGATAAAGTAGTTTTTACTGCTTTTGATCTTAAACTTTCAGGTGCTATATATAAAATATCTATATTTCATTCTCTAATTGCTTTATGAACATGGGCTTTTTCTAAACTATTTTGTAACTGGTTTAAATATGCTACATTTGATATTCACTTTTTTTTCAAATTTTCTACTTGGTCCTTCATAAGTGAAACCAATGGAGAAATTACAACAGATAATTTTCTAGAACTTTCTGATTTTATCAAAGCTGGAAGTTGAAAAGTAAGTGATTTTCATCATCAAGTAGGAAAAACTACTATAAAATCTTCGTTATTTAAAGCTTTTTGTACTGCTTGCTTTTGTAAATCCTTTCAATTAAATTTTCTAAAACTAT
>CAZRIS010000070.1:0-3454 GCA_964600205.1 uncultured Candidatus Peribacteria bacterium
TTTTTAAATCTTGCTAATTATACAGTTTTATTTTATAAATCAAATTTTACTTGATTTTAAGATTTAAAAATATATACTAAAATAAAAAATTATTAATTAATAAATTAAAAATATGGAAAAATCAAAACTTTCTTTTATAAAATCAAAGTTATTTTTAAAAACAAATAAAAGTCCAATAATATTACTCTTTAGAATACTTTTCTCAATATTATTTGTGGATTTTATTCTAATACTTTTATTTTTAATGGTTGACTTTATAAGTATAGAAAAATGAACTAAATATATTTGATATTTTAATTTAGAAGAATTTATTGTAATTATATGATTAATACTTCATTTATTTTTCTTTTTATATTTATTTATTTTCTGGTTTGTTGATTTTTATTTAATAAAAGATCTTAAAGTAATACATGAAAGATGAATTTTATTTAAGAAAAAAAATATTTTTATAATAGAAGATATAAATTCTATGGAAATTTATCAAAGCTTTTTATGAAGAATTTTTGATTATTGAAATATTATGATTTTTTATAATGAAAAAGAATTTTTCTTAAAATATGTACCTCATCCAAAAGAATTTGTGGATTTTATAGAAGTACTAAAAATAGAAGATTAAAATTTTCTTCTATTTTTTATTTGACAAAAAATAAAAAAAGAATATATTAGCACCTGTACTTTATAAGTGCTAATTTAATTTTTAATTATAAATATTATGAAAATAGATGTTTTTAATAAAGATAAAATTCTTAAATTATGAGAAATTACTCATAATGAACCAATACTTTCTTTATATTTAGATACAGATCATAAAATATCTGACCAAGAAAAAAAATCTAAAATTATAGTAAAAGATTTATTTAAAAAACTTATAGAAGAAAATAATGAAGATAAAAAACTAATTGAAAAATTAAAAGAATATGAAGAAGAGATTTTGGATTATATAGATACAAATTGGAGATATTTACAAAATTGAACTGTATTTTTTATATGAAGTGAACATAATCATTTTGAAGTTGTAGATTTACCTAAAAAAATAAATTCTGAAATTTATCTATGAGAAAAAGCTTTAATTGAACCTCTAATTAAATATTTGGATGAATTTAAGAAATATTTAGCTGTAGTAATGGATACAAGAAAAGCAAGAGTATTCTTACAATATGCTTGAGATATTAAAGAAATAGAAGATTTAATAGATAATTTTTGGGAACAAATAAAGCAAAAAATAGATATTGATTGAAAAGATGAGAAATGAGTTATAGCTAGATATATAAATAAATTATCTGATCATATAATGCAATTAAAACAAAAAATTTGATTTGATGAAATATTAGTTTTTGCTCCTAAAAAATTAGAAAATCTAATAGAAAAAGAAGTAAATAAAGAATTTAAAAAAGATTTAATAAAAATTATTACTGGTAATTTCACTAAATTAAATATTAATGATATAAAAAATAAGATTATAGAATCTTTATAAAATTAACAAAATAAAAACATTTTCTTAACTATTTCTTGACAATTAATTATTATAATGAAATTATAAAATATTTTATTTCTTAACTTTTAGGCTTATGTTTAAAGGAAAAGTATATTTTTACCAAAATATAAATGGTAGAGAACAAAAAATAGAAAAAGAATTTAATAATCCAGATGAATATTATAACTTTATAAACTCTAATAGTGAATTTAATTTATTAAATCCAAGTAATTTATTTGATTTAGATAATTACTTAGAAAATTTCTTTAATTCTAGATTTGCTTTAGAACCTGCTTATGCAACTAACACAAATAATAATTTATTACCTGAATGAGTAGATTTAGAAAAATATGAACAAGAAGCTAGAAAAATAGATGAAGAAAAGAAAAAGAAAGAACAAGAAAAATGAATATTAGAAAAATCTCTTGAAAAATTAAAATCTTACCTTGAAAAATTTAAAAAAGAAGGAAGAGATGATTTAGTTAAGAAAGTAAAAGAAGATATCAAAAAAGTAGAAGAAAAATTAAAAAAATCTAGTTTCATAAAAAAGTCCTAAAAAGGGCTTTTTTCATTGAATAAAATATTTTTTTTATATAATGAAAGCATTATTAACTAATCTAATAAAATATGTTTAAAAAAATAGTAGAAAGCATAATTTGGAATCTTAGATTATTTTTATTAATACCTATTTTTAGTTTTTTAATAATATCAATTTTTCTAATATTTTTATCATTAAAAAAAGTTTACTTTATAATAATTTCTTGAATAGAAGGATTTAATTTAAAATTACTTTGAAATATAGTTTCTTTAATGGATTTAGTATTATTATCTTTAATTTTAATAATTTTTGCTTGGGGAATTTATGAATTATTTATAGATAAAATAAAAATTAAAAATAAAGATAACACAAAAGCAAAACATTTAATAATAAACAATATTGATGAATTAAAAGAAAGTCTTTGAAAAGTTATTATAATAATGCTTATAGTAAATTTATTTAAAATATTAATTTCATTTAAAATAAATACTTGGCATGATATAATAGCAATATCTATAAGTATATTATCTTTAGCTTTAGCAATAAAATTTTTACCAAAAAAAGAAAAGGAATAGAAAAACTCTATTCCTTTTTTAAAATTTTTGTTTTTTCTTGAAATAAATATAGAAAACAACCATAATAATTATTGATAAAATCATAATACTATAAACAAACCAAGGATGTTTTGCCATAAAAAGTGGCTCTATATTCATTCAATAAAATCAAGTAATAAGTGTCAAAGGCAATAAAAATGCAGAAAATAAAGTCAAAACTGTCATTATCCAATTCATTTTTATATCAGTAATTGATTTGAAAGCATCTTCTATAGAATCTATATATTCCCATTGAGTTTCTATTTCATTTACTACATACTCAAGTTTATCTTCCAAATCTTCATAATAAACTTCTATCTCAGAATCAAATAACTTATTTACATTATATTCTATAAGCTTCAAAACTGGAATTTCTGGTTTTAACATATGCTTTAATACCATAATATTTCTCTTTTTTATCATTATTTCTTTTACAAGCTTAGCATCTGCTCAAGAAAAAACTTCTGTTTCTAGTTTTTTCAAATCAAGATAAATATTCTTTCTAACTCTAAACAATTTTTCAAGCATAGCTTGAATTATTTCATAAAGAATAAAAGCTGAAGTAAGTTTATGATCTTCATCTTCATCAATTTCTTTTTCTAGCTTTTTTATATTAGAATATTTTTCAAAAATTTTATCTATGTGAGTTCATTCATAATCCCTAAAAGTAATTATAAAATCCTTTCATAAAAATATATTAAATTCATTTAAATCATATATTTTTTTTGAAGTAGAATACTTAGGAAAATGCATAATTATAAAAATATAATTTTCATAAGCATCAACTCTAGCCCTTTGATTATCTTCCAAACAAGCTTCTAAATCAAGTTCATGAAAATCATATTTTTC
>CAZRIS010000071.1:0-3454 GCA_964600205.1 uncultured Candidatus Peribacteria bacterium
TAATCTTTTTGCAAAGAAAAGAGGATTAGGAGAATTACAAAAATAAATTAATTTATCTTTTATCCTTTTTTGCATTTTTTTATCAATTTTTTTTAATTGTTTTACTGCTTCTTTTTTAAAATATAATTTCCACATATTTTTATATAAAAAATTAAATTCATAATTCTTCCCATACCTTTTCTGCAGGTATGTTTTCACTTTTTCTAGCTTTTTCAATCATTTCTAAATAATTTTTATTTGATAATAATTCTATTTCTTCAAGCAAATCTTCCCAAGCTCAATAATTTAGAAAAACTCACATAGGTTTTCAATTATTCATTATAAATTTTAACTCTCATCATTTTTCTAGACTTTTTGTAGGAGATTTTTGCAATTCTTTTATTGATATAAAATTTTCTTTTCTCATAATTTTTGCAGAACTTATCATTTCTTGTGTAGTCATATGTTATATAAATTAATAAGTAAAATTATATATATTATTATATATCTTTTTAGAAGTATTGCAAAATTTTAATAGAAAATCTTGAAACTAAATCATTTTCAAATATCTGATTTTATTTCAAATCTCCAATTATGTGCTAAAATTATTTTTTCAACTAAACTTAATCAAACTCAAATTCATCTTTTTTCAGCATCTCCTGTTTTTTCCTCACTTGCTTGATAAAATTTTTCTGTTAAATATTCTATTTTTGAAGCTTTTACTCAAATTCAATTATCCTTAAAATCTATATAATTTTTTGTTATATTTATTGTAAGAGTAGTATTTTTTCCTGCATATTTTAAGAAATTTCATATCAAATTATGAATTACTTGCTTAAATAAATTTTTATCAAAAGATTTTTTTAAATATTCATCTCATACTATTTTTATTTTTTGAGATTTTTCTTTTAACATTTTTTTATGTGTTTCAACTACTTGTTTTACTATTTCTGATACTATGTATTCTTTTTTATCAAGTTCTAATTTTTGGTTCTCAAATTTTTCATAAGTCATTATTTTATTTACAAGAGAAATAAGTCTTTTCATTTCATCTGTAATTGCTTGTAAATTTTTATTGTCTAGTTTTATAACTCAATCTGCTATTCATTCTAAGTAACATTGTATAGAAGTTATAGGTGTTTTTAATTCATGAGAAATATCTGCTAGTAGTTTTGACCTAATATTTTTTTGGATTTTTAGTTTTTTATTTAATCAATTTATTGCTCATAAAAGTAGTCAAATTTCATCTTTTTGTTTGTAATTTATATCTATATTTGTTTTTCATGGTTGTAGTTTTTTTATTTTTTTAGTTACTTGTTTTATTGGCATTATAGTTTTTCTTATAAAAATTCATATAACTATAAGTAATATAAATAATGCTATTAAGTTTGTTATTAAAATTGAGTAAATGAGTCTATTAAAAAATTTATATTCTGGAGAATTTTTGTCTTTTAATTTTTTTATTATTTCTTTGAAATTGTCTTTTGGAATAATTTTTTCTATGTATTTTGGAGCAACTCAAGATTTTACTAAATATCTTACAACTATATCTACATTTTTTGGGTTATCTAACTTTATTTTTTGGTTATTATTTTCAAGTAATTCAAAAAATTCTATTTCAGCATCAGAAAAAATATTATCTATATCATCTTCTGTTTGTTTTTTTATTATATTATTTATATAATCAAGTGTTATTTCTTTTTTGTTTTGATCTTTTTCAGCTAAATATAGCTTTAGATAAGTAGAATAAAATACATAAAAAGCAATAATATTTATTATTGCTATAAATAAAATAGAACCAGTTATTATTATTAAAAATTTTCTAGCTAATGACATAATTTATTTATTTAACCTATATCATTCTCATCTTACTGTGAGAATTATGTTATTATCTCATAATTTTTTTCTTATATTTTTTATGTGTGTATCAAGAGTTCTATCATAAACATATTTTTCATATCAAATTACTTCTACCATCAAAGTTTCTCTACTTACTACTTTTCAATCTTCTTTTAAAATTCTTTCAAAAATATCATATTCATTTTTTGTTAAATTTATTTTTTTTCAATTTATTGTTACTATTTTTTTATCTAAATCTAGCACTAAATTATTATATTTTATTAAATTAGAATTTTCTTCTTCTTTTTTTATCCTAGCAAGTAATCTTTTAATTCTAGCAAGTAATTCTCTTGGTGAAAAAGGTTTTGAAATATAGTCATCAGCTCAAAGTTCAAGTCATTTTATTTTATCCATTTCATTTGTTTTTGCTGTAAGCATAATTATTGGAGTATTACTAAAAGTTCTTGTTTCTTTACAAATTTCCATTCAATCTTTTACAGGCAAATTTATATCAAGAATAATTAAATCTGGATTTATTTCTTTTATTTTTTCTATTGCTTTTTCTCCTGAATGATGAAGCTCTACAATAAAGTTACTATTTTCTAAATATAATTTTAAAGAATTTGAAATTCCTAAATCATCTTCTATTATAAGTATTTTGTACATAAAAAATTATTTTTTTATTTTGTAAAATTTTTTATTATTATAATTTAAAATTTTTTTTTATCAAATAAATTTGCTTTTTTTGAAAAAATTTATAAAATCCTTTTGTTTTAAAAATATTTTAATTTGTAATTTATTTATAATATGGCTTTTTGACCTACAAAAAAGACTAGTAAATCTAGAACTAGAAGAAGAACTACAAACTGGATTAAATTAATGGCTAGAAAATTAAAAAATAGAGTTGCTTTAAATAAAGAAGCTAATTGACTTGCTCATTTTGCAGATGAAAATGGTATGTATAAAGGAAGACAAGTTATTGCAAAGAAAACTAAAAAAGTAAATAAAACTAGAGTATAATTTTTTTTAAAAATTATTATATAAAAGAGGTCTTTTATATTTTTTCTTAAAAGGCCTTTTGTTTGCATTAAATTAATAAAAATTAGTAAATGTCTCAAATTTCCAGAAAAAAATCAAGAAAATTTTTATTTCAAAAATTATTTGCTGAAACTTTCTCAAAATTTGATGAAGCAGATTTTAGAGATTCTTTTTTAGTTGATTCTTATAAATGACATATAGATGAAGAATATGTTGTAGAAATGGAGAAAATCATAAAAGAAAATGAAGATAAATTAATAGAGCTTATAAAAATGTATGCTCCTAAATTTTCTCCTGAAAAAATGGTTTTAACTTATGTAATACCAATTTTTATTTGAGCTTCAGAAATGCTTTATTATAAAGAAGAAATTCCAGCAAAAGTTAGTATTAATGAAGCCATAGAATTAGCAAAAACTTATTGAGATGATTCAGCTAGAAGAATAGTAAATTGAGTACTTCATAATTTACTTAAAAATTATGATGAAATAAAAGAAAAACTTGATAATCTAGAAAAAAAAGAAGATTCTTTTTCATTTTTTAAAAACTAGAAAAATCTAGTTTTTTATTTTTGCTAAAATTTGATTTTTTTATAAAATAA
>CAZRIS010000072.1:0-3385 GCA_964600205.1 uncultured Candidatus Peribacteria bacterium
AAAAAATTCTTGAGTTTTAATTGATATAAATTATAGAGATAAAATTTACAAATAATTTGCTTATTTGATATTTTTGAATAAAATAATCTTACATTTTTGGGGCTAATCTTGGTTTCTATCAGGAGATTTTGCTAGACCATACATGCTATCAGGGAGGTGTTTGTGACTTCCTTTAATCAAATGCAAACAACAATAAGTGCTAAAACTTATAACAGAGCAAAAGCTAGCTTAGCTAACTTTGCTGCTGCAATTAAAGCTCCTGCTTTAGCTGTAGCATAGTCATTCTCCAAAAAAGAGAGAATTGACTGCAGCCTTCCTAAAATGGATGAGTGCCAGTTGGCCTGCTGCAAATTCTATAAAAACTTTATGAGTTTAGAGGTTTTATAGAATTATCAAATTAAACTCTTTTGCAAAATGGTTTTGATTGAATCTTATTTTGCAAAATATTGATAGATTCAATTATTTTCTAGTATTTTTGTTTATTTTTTAGCTAGAAAATTATTAAAATAAACTATGATAGTAGAGTGTATGGCTAGCCTTCTGAGACATGGGTTCAAATCCCATTAGTTCCACCAAAAAGATTATAAAACTAGAGTATAAACTTATTATACTCTTTTTTATTTGCAAAAAAATAGAAAATTTTTATACTTGAAGAAATAATTTATTTTAGAAATATAAAAAAAATTTTTATGAGTACTATTAAAAAATTACAAACAGAACTAAAAGATCTTTTTCAATTAAATAGTAAGGATTTAGATTTTTGAGTTTATAAAATTTATAAAGTTTTAAATGAAAAAATATCTACTTGGATAGATTATAATTTAGAAAATAAAATAAAACAAGTTTTGGATAAAGATAACAATGAAAAGCTTGAAAATATAAAAAATAATCTAGATAAAAAAATAAAAGAAATAAACAAAGAATTGGAAATAGCAAAAAAATATAATAAAGATTTAGAAATTTTGGATGAAAAATTATTAAATTTAGAAAAATTATTAAATTTAGATAGTTTAAATGAAGAAGTAAGAGAAAAACTTTTAGAAATCCAAGAACTAAACAATAATTTAAAACAACTTGATAAGACAGAATCTTTACCAAATGAAATAGCTGAATACATTTACCAGTTTTACAATGGTATTTATTCTAATGGTGATTTTATTTTACCAAGGAAAATAGAAGTTAGTAATGATGTAAATGCACCAGATACTATTTTTGATTGGAAAACCAGATGACAAATTTTGATTAAAAACTTTGATTTACAAACTTATTATGATTTAACTACTGAAAATTGATATAAAATCAAATTTAAAGTAGTAAAAATAGTTGATTATGGTGATAATGATAAAAATAAATCAAGATTTTTAATTCCTGTTGATTTTGTTTTTGATAAAAATAATAAAGAACTTGTTTGTGATTTTGTTTTATGAAAGCTTGATGATACTACTTTCAATGAAAATTTTGATGATGAAGTAAAAATTAAAGATAAAATAAAAGATTTAATAAAAAGAATAGATGATGAAGATTTAAGTTTTGATTGAAAAGAAATAAAATACAAAGATTTTAAGTATTGAACAAAAGAAGAAGCACTTTTATGAAAAGATAATACTTTATGAACTATACATTTAATCAAACTATTTTTAGATAAAATTGATAATATAGATGATTTAAAGCAAGATTTATTTGATACAAAACAAGAAGGGATTTTAGATGAAAAATGAAAAAAATTAAATACTTTTCAAGATAAAAATGGAAATTCTTACTTGTTAAGAAAGCATTTAAGAAAATGGTATAGACTATGAACTAGTGATTTTTTCTTGAACCCAAATTTAAAACAAGAATTAGAACAATACAAAAAAGACTTTATTTTAAATAACCTTTATTCTTATGTTTTAGAAGCTTGAAAAGGTGATAAAGATAAAGCACAAGCATTAAAAGTTTTTGAAGAAATAGTTGATGAAATAAATAGTTTTTTGGTGACTATTGAAGATGTTCAAATTAAACTTTTTAATCAAAAAAAATTTATTTATGAAACACATTATGTTATCACAATTGATAGATTAAAAGCACTTGACTTATCAAAAGATTATAAAGAAACAAAAGAATTTTTAGAAAATTATTTTATAAAAGAAATTATAAAAGCACATTTTAAAGACTATAAAAATAATGGTGTTTTAATTGAATGAATGGATGAAAATAATTTTGTAGAAAAACTTTTGGAAAATGATAAACTTTATATTGATACAAAACTTGCAGTAAATAAAAACTGACAAGAATTTTTTGAAGTTTATGGAAAAACTTTTGAGTTGCTGACTTTTATCAGTAATTTAATTAGAAATTTTAATTCTGAAATAGAAAAAGAAGTTGCTTGAACTTTGGATGATGAA
Organism: uncultured Candidatus Peribacteria bacterium; assembly: GCA_964600205.1. Taxonomy (GTDB): domain Bacteria; phylum Patescibacteriota; class Gracilibacteria; order BD1-5; family UBA6164; genus JALUWO01. The sequence goes on from CAZRIS010000072.1 coordinate 2,385, forward strand.
ACAAAAAGTATTTTAATTGAAAAATTGAAATATTTAAAACTTTATGATGAAGAAAAAGGAAAATTAGAAAAATTTTATTTAGAAGATTTATTAAATGGTGAATTATACAAAGGTGATAACTATCATGCTTTAAATCTTTTGCAGGATAAATACAAAGAAGAAATCAAAACAATATACATAGACCCACCTTACAATACTTGAAATGATGGCTTTATTTACAAGGATAATATGAAGCACTCTACTTGGCTTTCTATGATGGAAAGTAGGTTGGAGTTGGCAAGGGAGTTGATGAAGGAAGATGGAGTGATTTTTTCTAGTATTGGAAGACAAGAACAAGAAAGATTACAAATGTTATTAAATCAATTATTCCCTTATAAGAATGATGATGATAAATTTCAAATATGTTGGCAAACATCTAAATGAGGAGGAAATAAAGAAAAGAATGGATATGAAAATATTTTTATTTATTTTAAAAAATGAAGAAAAATAATATATGAAACAAGCTATTCAGAATATGATAATGATTTTAGACCTATATATTGAAAATATTCAAATTTATTAGAAAGTAGGAATTTCTTTTTTGATTGAAAGATTTATATTATCCTGAAATGAGGGGAAAAATTATATTTTGATAATTTAAAAAATGTAAAAAGCAAACTTTGAAAATATTATGATGAAGTAATGAGGCAATATAATAAAATAGATATAAATAAAGATAAAATTGATAAAAATGGAAAAATTATTCATTATGAAAATAAAGAAAAAAAGATAACTTCTATTCAAGATAGAAATTGAAAAGTTTTTTATAATATGATATTAAAAATATTTTCAGAATATTGAAAGAATTATGTTGAAAATGAGTTATGAATAAATTGTAATTTTGAAACATATAAGCCAAATAACTTAATAATAGAATTATTATGATTAAATATTTCACAATGAAAGTTTATCCTAGACTTCTTCCCTTGAAGCTGAACCACAGCAGATGCAGTAATAAGACT
>CAZRIS010000073.1:0-3225 GCA_964600205.1 uncultured Candidatus Peribacteria bacterium
TATAGAAAAATGAGAAATGTTTAAAAAAGCTGTAGAAAAATATTCTAAATAAAAATATTATGTGAAATAAGTTTTTAACAATTGTTAAAAACTTATTTTTGTTTTACTTTTTTGTTTTTTATTTTTTAAAATATTTTTTAGAAAGAAAAATCCTTTTTTTTATTATAAAAAAAATTATTTTTTAACAATTGTTTATTAATTTTTAACAGGCTTGTATAAAAAATTTTAGCAAAAAAATAAAAAATTATTAAATTAAATATGTATTTTAATCTTAACTTGAAAAAAAGATGAAAATTAAATTTATAAAAACAAGAGAAGGAGATTTAGTTGCTTTTGATAGAACTAGAATAGAAAGAGTTATAGAAAAAGCAGCTGAAGCTATATGAAAAAGAGATTTTTCTTTTATAGAACCAATTACAGATAAAATAATAGTAAATTTAAAAAAAATTTTATCTAACAAAAAAGAACATTCTTTTTTAACAGTTGAAGAAATTCAAGATGAGGTTGAAAAAGCTTTAATGCAAAATTGATATTTTGATATAGCTAAACATTTTATATTATATAGAGCTAAAAGAGCTGAAATTAGAGAAAAGAAAAAGGAAAAAGCAGAAAAAAAATTAGAAAAAAATAAATTAAAAATAAAAAAATCAGATGGAAGTTTACAAGATTTTGATATAGAAAAGATAAAAAATACTTATAAAAGAGTAAGTTATTGACTTGCTAGAAAATGTAAATTTGAAGAATTAGAAGAATCACTTAAAAAATATATAGTAGAAGGAATGAAGACTTCTGATATATTAAAAATGATGATAAAATCTGCTATTGATTTAATAAGTGTAGAAAATACTAATTGGCAATTTATTGCTTGAAGACTTGCTTTGATTGATTTATATAAAGAAGCTTCAAAGAATAGAAAAATGGATATAAGAAGAATTTATGAAGCTAAACATTATAAAGCTTTGTTTGATGAATATATTGAGAAATGATTATATTATAAAGATTTTTATAAATATTATAGTCCTGAAGATATTTTGGAAGCTTGAAAATATTTAAAAAAAGATAATGATTTTTCTTATAACTATACAACAATTACAATGTATAGGAAAAGATATCTTTTGAATCCAAATAAAATTATAAAAGAGCTTCCACAAGAAATGTATATGAGTGTTGCTTTATTTTTAGCAATTCCTGAAAAAAAAGAAAATAGATTAGCTTTTGCAAAAAAAATTTATGATGCTTGTTCTACTTGAAAAATAAGTCTTCCAACTCCTACTTTACTTAATGCTAGAACAAATTTTCATCAATTATCTAGTTGTTTTAAATTTAATGTTGATGATGATTTAAGAGCTATTTATCATGCTATTGAAAATATGGCTCAAGTTTCAAAATTTGGTTGATGAATCTGAGTTTATCTTGGAAATATTAGAAGTAAATGAGCTTCTATTAGATGAGTAAAATGAGCAGCAGGGGGAGTAAATCCTTGGATAAAAGTCATAAATGATACAGCTGTTGCAGTTAATCAATTGTGAGCTAGAGCTTGAGCTATTTCAGTAACTTTAGATGTGTTCCATAAAGATATTTATGATTTCTTGGAACTTCAAACTGAAACTTGAGATATTAGAGCTAAGGCTTTTGATGTTTTTCCTGCTGTAACTTTTCCAGATTTATTTATGCAAAGAGTTGTAAATAATGAAAATTGGACACTTTTTGATCCAAAAGAAGTAGAAGATGTAACTTGAAAAAAATTGCAAGATCATTTTGGGCAAGATTTTGAGAAATTTTACATAGAGTGTGAAAATAATCCTAAACTTGAATTAAAAGAAACAGTAAATGCAAAAGAGCTTTTCAAAACTTATATGAAAACAGTTGTAGAAACTTGAATGCCTTATGCTTTTTTTAGAGATACTGTAAATAATTTAAATCCAAATAAACATGCTTGAAATATTTATTCTACTCAACTTTGTGTAGAAATATGTCAAAATACTAGTCCTTCAAAGTTTATAGAAGAAGAAATAGAGGATTGAAAAATAGTTATAAAATATGAGCCAGGAGATAGTGTTGTTTGTAATTTAGCAAGTATAAATGTAGCAAAAGTAAATGAAGATAAAGATATAGAAGAAATTATTCCAATTGCAATGAGAGTTTTGGATAATGTTATAGATCTTAATTTTTATCCTGTAAAAGAAGTAGAATTAACTGCTAAAAAATATAGATCAGTATGACTTTGATTTTTAGGTTTGGCTGAATATTTAGCTACACATAAACTTTCTTATGATAGTCAAAAAGCAAGAGAAGTAGTTGATAAATTATTTGAGAAATATACTTATACAACTCTAAAGTCTTCAAATTTATTAGCAAAAGAAAGATGAGCTTATAGTGTTTTTGAGTGAAGTGAATGGTCTAAGTGAATAATAATTTGAAAGGATAAAGAGTGGTTTAAAGCTAATTCTTCAATGTCAGATAAATGGTTAGATTTAATTGATTCTATTAAAAAAGATTGATTAAGATTTGCTTATCACTTAGCTCCTGCTCCTAATACTTCAACAGCACTTGTAGTATGAACTACAGCTTCAATTTTACCAATTTACAAAAAATATTTTGTAGAAACAAATGCTATTGCTCCAAGTGTAAATGTAGCTCCAAATTTAACTCAAGAAAATTTTTGGTATTATAAAGAATATGTAAATATGAATATGTCAGATGTTATAGATATGATTTCAACAATTTATAAATGGATAGATCAATCTATTTCATTTGAATGGATGATTAATCCAGCAACAACTTCACCTAGAGAATTATATGAATATTATTTAAAAACTTGGAAAAGTTGAATTAAAACAGTTTATTATGTTAGATCTATGAGTTTAGAAGTAAAAACTTGTGAAAGTTGTAGTGGGTAAAATTTTTATTATATTTGAAGAATAAGAAAATTTTGAAAAGATAATTTAATTTTATTTATCTTAATATATTGATAACTTTATAATTTAATGAAAATTTATAACTTAATGAAAATAATAAAATGACTGAAAAATTAAAAGCAAATCTTATTTTTAATCCTAGTTGAGATGATAATGTATCTCATAGAACAATAATCAAATGAAATACAACAGGTCTTTTTCAATTAAATGCTACAAAATATTCTTGGGCAAAATCTATGTATCAAGTTATGATTTGAAATTTTTGGGTACCAGAAAAAGTTTCTGGTCTTTGAGATGATGCAATTCA
>CAZRIS010000074.1:0-3223 GCA_964600205.1 uncultured Candidatus Peribacteria bacterium
TAGCTTTTTTTCTAGAAGCATTATTTTTATGAATAATATTCTTTTTAGCTAATTTGTCAATTAAAGCTTGTAATCATGCTTTAATTGTTTTTCAATTTTCATCTTTTGTATTTACAAACAAACTTCTTGCTAATTTTGCATCTCAAGCTTTTATAGCTTTTTCAAAAGCTTTTCTTGCTTCTGTATATAAAGCTTTAAAATGATCATTTCTAGCTTTTCTTTTTTTATTTTGTCTTAATTGTTTTTTTGCTGATTGAATTATAGGCATTTTTACTAAATTAAATCAATTAAAATTATAAATTTGGGGGCTTAAATTACCAATAAAAAGTGGTAAGCAGCAAGATTATATGAAAAAACCAAAAATAGTCAAAAATTTTTTTGCTTTTTTTAAAAAAAATATATAATTTTTTTGTTAGCACTAGCTTAGATTGTGTAAAGGATGGAAAGCTAGGGCATTTTTTGTGTTATTATTGCAGATATAGAATGTGTAAAGAAAAATAATAACATAAAAAATAACTTAATAGATAGTGAAAAATATTTTTTAATTTTTAATTAGTAAAAAATTTATGGCTAAAAAAGCTTGAAAAAATAATATTTGATCTTTGTATGATATAAAGGGAAGACATTATTTTACAGATGATAGAAGTATAGCTTGAATTCCAGAGTTATTAGAAGTTCAATTAGATTCTTATAAAGATTTTTTAGATAATTGACTTGATAAAGTATTTAGAGATTCTTTTCCTATTGATGATTTTTCAGGGGAAAAGGTAAGTATATATTATAAATGATTAACTATTGAAGAACCAAAACATAGTGTAGAAGATTGTAAAAGAAAAAATTTAAACTATGAAGCACCTTTGAAAGTAAGATTTGAAATGCTTAATAAAGAAACAGGTGAAATAAAAGAACAAGATGTTTATATGGGATGAATACCATTAATGACAAATATGGCTACTTTTATCATTAATGGTATTGAAAGAGTTATAGTTAATCAAATAATTAGATCTACAGGTATATATTTTACAAAATCAGAAGGAAAATATAGTTTAAAAATAATTCCTGCTAGATGATCTTGGTTTGAAATAGATATAGAAAAAAAATGAATAGTAAATGTAAAAATTGATAAAAAAAGAAAAATCCCAGTTTCAGTTTTACTTAGAGCTTATGGTCTTGAATCAAATGCTGAAATTTTAGATACTTTTTCAGATTTATGAGATGAAATTATAGCTAATAATTTAGCTCCTACTTTAGAAAAAGATAAAACAACTAATAGATTAGAAGCTCTTCATGCTCTTTATAAATTATTGAGACCTGGAGATTTAGCTACTGATGAAAGAGTAGAAGAATTATTTAAAGTAACATTTTTTTCAGAAAAAAGATTTGATTTAGGAGAAGTTTCAAGGCTAAAAATGAAACAAAAATTATGAATTGATATAAATTATGAAGATAAAGATGAAGAATGAAATCCTATTTGAAAATTTTTACAACTTTCTGATTTAGTTACAGCTTTGAAATATTATTTTAACTTAATTCAAGAAAAACCAGGTTATGAAGTAGATGATATAGATCATTTAGCTAATAGAAGAGTAAGATCTGTATGAGAGCTTGTAAGAGATAAAATAAAAGTTTGAATTGCTAGAATGGAAAGAATAGCAAAAGATAGAATGACTATTGTTGATTTAGAAGATGCTACTCCTGGTACTTTTATAAATTCTAGACCACTTGTTGCAGTATTAAAAGAATTTTTTGGGTCTTCACAATTATCACAATTTATGGATCAATCAAATCCTTTAAGTGAAATAGCTCATAAAAGAAGAATTACTGCTCTATGACCTGGATGACTTACAAGAGAAAGAGCTTCTTTTGAGGTGAGAGATGTTCATCCTACTCAATATGGTAGAATATGTCCTATTGCTACTCCAGAAGGACCAAATATTTGACTTGTATTACACTTAGCAACTTATGCAAAAGTAGATAAATATGGTTTTATTGTTACTCCTTTTAGAGAGGTAAAACATTTTGTAAAAAATGATTGAAAATCTCCAGTTAATAGAATTGCTTTAAAAGATATAGTTTGAGATGATTGAGAAGTTATAGTAAAAGAAAAAGAATATATTACAGAAGCTCAAGCAAAAAAAATGAAAGAAAAAATAAAAGATGAAGAAATTGAAGTAAGATGATATCTTTGAGATACTTTTCATTATTTTGATGCTGGTCAAGAAAGAAAATTAACTATTGCAGAAGCAAATACTCCAGTAGATGAATTTTGAAACTTTAAAAATACAAGAATTTGAGCAAGACATGAAAGTGAACCAACTTTGGCTTATGTTAGAGAAATAACTCATATAGATGTTTCTCCAAAACAAATAATGTCTGTAGAAACTTCACTTATTCCTTTCCTAGAGCATGATGATGCAACAAGAGCAGAAATGGGTTCAAACATGATGAGACAAGCAGTTCCTTTAGTTAGAACAGAAGCTCCTATAGTTGGTACTTGAATGGAAAGAATTGTTTGAGAAAGATCAGGTTATGTTATTTTAGCTGAAGATGACTGAGAAGTTATTTGAGTAGATGCTAGACATATTTCTGTACTTTATAAAAATTGAGAAAAGAAATTATATGAATTAAAAACTTTCAAGAGATCAAATCATGATATGATAATCCACCAAAAACCTCTTGTATCAAGTGGACAAAAAGTAAAAAAATGAGATTTACTTTGTGATGGACATTCTATAGATCATTGAGAATTAGCTCTTTGAAGAAATTTGAGAGTAGCTTATATGCCTTGGAAAGGTTATAATTTCGAGGATGCAATTATTTTATCTTCTAGATTAGTAGAAAAAGATTATTATACTTCTGTTCATATTCATGAATATTCTATTGATGTAAGAGAAACTAAACTTGGGCCAGAACAAACTACAGATGATATACCAAATGTAAGTGCTGCTAAATTAAAAGATTTATGACCAGATTGAATTGTAAGAATTTGAGCTTATGTAAAATGAGGAGATATTTTAGTAGGTAAAATTACTCCAAAATGAGAACAAGAATTATCTCCTGAAGAGAGATTATTAAGAGCTATTTTTGGTGATAAATCAAAAGATGTAAAAGATAGTTCTTTGAGACTTCCAGCTTGACAAGGTTGAAAAGTATTAAATGTAGAAATTCTAAAAAAAGAAAATTGAGATAATCTTCCAACTTGAGTATTTAAACAAGTAAAAGT
>CAZRIS010000075.1:0-3159 GCA_964600205.1 uncultured Candidatus Peribacteria bacterium
AAATCATTTAGAATAATTATATTATTAGGAGATAATTTTAAAGCATATTTTAATAAAGAAATTCTTTTATCATAATCTAAATCAAGAGCAATATTTCTTAAATTTTGTGCTAAAACTTCTTTTTCTGGATCTCATAAAGTAAAAATATATCAATTATAAAAATTACCTTTTTTATTTCTAAAATCTATAATATTATTTTTCACTATTACTGGTACTAAATAAGTATTATAAACAGGATCAAATAAATAATATTTTCATTTTAATTTTATAATTGATACACTATGTGGTAATTTTTGTTTTCATCATATAATAATTCCACTTGCTACATAATGTTTTACATTTAATTTTTCAAAAATTATATCAGCTAGATAACTAAATCATACACAAAAAAGTTTTTTATTTTTAACAAATTTCATTGGAATTCATCAATCATTTCATTTAATATTTGCATTTTCATATTGGTATAAAATATTTAAAATCTTGTTTATTTCTTCTTTTTGTTCTCTTAAATTTTTTGATTCAAAATTTTTTGATAATTTTTCTAAATCTAATCAATCTTTTAATAAAATATCACTTTTAGGCATTTTCATATGTTCTAAAACATATTTTTTTCCTTCTTCATATAAACTTTCTCTTAAAATATTATTTTCAAAATTATTTTGTTTTTTTAAAGATTCTCTTCTTATTTTAGATTTATATTTTTCAAATCTTTTTTTTGCTGTTATTCAAAGGTTATATTTTTCAAATTTATTTAAAAATAATATAATTTTTTCTACTTCTTTTAAACTAGGATTATTTGGAAGATATAAAATTTTTTTATCTTTATCAAAAAAATTTTTTTTGAATTTTCATCAAATTATAACTTTTATATCAGTAAAATTTTTAAAATAATCATGAAAAAAAGGCTCATTTTCAAATTGAGAATGAGACTCTTTTTTTATAGGATTATTTCTTACTATTTCAGCCATCTATTATGATTCTTTAGTTTTTAATTCTCAAGTATATTTTTCAACCCATTTTTTAAGATTTCAATATACATTTCTTCATTCATTTTCAGGATGAGTTTCATTTCAAGAAACATCTTTCATATTAAGAGTAAAATAATGCTTTTTTCAATCTGGTAAATTTAAAACAACTCTATTTCAATCTAGTAATAAATCAGTTCTATCAGGTAAATTAAAATTTTTTTTCAACCATTCTATACTTTTTTCAGTAATATTTATTAATTTTTCATTATAGTCTTTTGATTTTTCTTGTATATCAGCAATTTTTTGTTCTTTCAAATTTTCTTTTCAAATTTCAGCATAAGTTTTCACTTCTGGAAAATACTTTTTAACAAAACTATTCATTCAATTATTAAAATCATTTAATATTGCTAAATTTTCTTGATGTTTTATATTTCAATTTGTATCCATTTGAGGTATTGTAAAAAATCTCTTTTTTATTCATTTTTCATACAAAGTAATTTTTCAATCTTCTATTTTTAATTCAATTCAATTTTGTTTCGCAGAAGGATTATTATTTACAAAAGTAATAAAAGAATCTGCTTTTAATAACATATCTTTATTCCATTTTTCTACTTTAGATAAAATAGCTTCTTTCCTTTCTCTAGCTTTTAAAGATTCTCTATCTTTTTTATTATATTGATCTGCTTCTTTAAGATTTTTTCAAAAATCAGTTTCTTTTGATCTGTTACTACCAATTTCTCTTGTTTTTAATTTAAAATTAAGTTCATTATTATTAAATACATTATCATTTAATATTACATGAGGATTTTTTATTTCTCAATTTGAAGTTATATATTTAAGTTCTTCATGCATAAATCAATCACCATATAACTCCAATTCATTTTTATTATTTAAAGCAACAGAAAAAGTTTCACTAATTTTTGTTAAATCTTTATATTCAGGAAGTTTTAAATCAATATCTGCTATTTTTAATGATTTTTTTAAAGCCTCATAATCTTTTAAATTTTTAACTGTAAATCATTTATTAAGCATTTCTCTAAATTCATCTTTTATATCTTTTACTAACTTTAATAATTCTTTTTTTGTAGATTTAGAAATTTTATCAACCCTATCCTTTAAAGCATCTAATATTCTTAGATCTTCTCAATCAACAGTTTTTCATATTTCCTTTATTAATTGAGATAAAGGTTTAGTAGAATCACTATATTTTATTTTATCAACATTTTCTGTTTTTCTAGGTACCCCCTCTTGAAAATTAAGTTTAATAACCATAATATATTTAAAATACTTTACAAATCTAAGCATAATAATTTTTTATAATATAAAGTCACAATCACAATTAAATTATAACATATAAAATAATAAAAATGCAAATTTTTTACTATAAAATCTAAATAAAAAAATAAAGTGGATAAAAATTATCCACTTTATTTGAAAACTACCATCTTTTAAAACTTGGACAAGCTTGATGAACATCAATTATTGAAAAACCTTTGTGATTAATAGCTTCTTTTATTATCTCTTTTAATTCTGCAAATTTAACAGAATCAGCATATTTAGCAAACCTACATCATGCAGCTTTTGCTATTTTTATTGGATCAAAAGGTGCTGAAGTATTTCAATTTGGAGTAGTTTTTGTTTTTGCTCAGATTGGAGTTGTAGGACTTGCTTGACCTGTAGTTAAAGCATAATTTTCATTATCAAAAACAATATAAGTTATATCCAAGTCCCTTTTACAAGCATGAATAAAATGTCACATACCTATTCAATATCAATCTCAATCTCCTCATACAGCCATTACTGTAAGCTCTGGATTTGCTAATTTTACTCAAGTAGCAAAAGGTAAAGCTCTACCATGAAGAGTTTCAGCTGCATATCAATCTATATATTGACTTGCTTTTCAACTACAACCAATTCAAGAAACAACTACTCTATTATGGCTTTCTATTCATAATTCTTTAAAAGCATTTTTTATAGCCATTATTATTAAAGTATCTCCACAACCTGGACACCATTGTATATTTGTCAATCAACTTCTCATAAATTTTTTATTAAAATTTAAATTATTTTATTTTTTTCTAAAAATCATATTTATCTAAAACTTCTTTTACTTGTTTAAAAACATCTTCTATACTTTTATTTGCATCAATTATATAAATTTTTCTTTTATTTTTAAGTTTTTCTGCTACTT
>CAZRIS010000076.1:0-3001 GCA_964600205.1 uncultured Candidatus Peribacteria bacterium
TAAAAAAAATTATCTCTGGATGAGAAAAAAGATTTGAGATTGATTTATAAAAAAATTTGCTTTTTTGTAAAAAAAGAATATACTATTTATGTAATTAGGGGAAAGTGAGGATTTGTTATTCAAATTCTCATTTTATTTTTAAGTTTATTTTTTAATATTAAATTATGTTAGATATTAAGAAAATAGAAGCAGCAGTAAATTTAATTTCTTCTGAAAAAGGTATTCCAAAAGAAAGATTAAAAGAAATTATAGAAGCTGCAATAAAAACAGCTTATAAAAAAGATTATGGTTCAAAAGATGAAAATGTTAGAGTTACTTTGGATTTTGAAAATGAAAAAATAGAAATAGTTGTAGAAAAAGAGGTAGTAAAAGAAGTGGAAAATCCTGCAACTCAAGTTAGTTTTGAAGAGTTATGAGATGATGCAGAAGATTTTGAAGAAGGTGATATTGTAGAATTTGATGTTACAGATGAAGTAATGAAAGATTGAGGTTCTGAAAGTTTTTGAAGAATTGCTTCTCAAGCTGCTAGACAAGTTATTATTCAAAAAATTTGAGAAACAGAAAAAGAAAAAATTTATGAGTTATTTAAAGATAAAGAAGGTCAAGTTATAAATATGAAGGTTGATATTGTTGAGTGATGAAAAGTTATTTTTGATTATAATTGAAATAAAGTTATTTTACCAAAATCAGAACAAGTTTCAAGAGATGAATATATTCCAGGAAATAGACTTTATATTTATGTTGCAGAAGTTGAAAAAGAGGATAATAAAGCTCCAAAAGTTACTTTATCTAGAAAAAGACCTGAGTTAGTTCCTGCAGTATTTAAAGAATTTGTTCCTGAAATAGATGAATGACTTGTAAATATAGATAAGGTTGTAAGACAACCATGAGTAAAAACAAAAATGCTTGTTTCTAGTGATATGCCAGAGATTGACCCAGTTTGAACTTTAATTTGACAAAAATGAATGAGAGTAAAATCTGTAATGGAAGAATTAAATTGAGAAAAAATAGATATAATTCCTAATGTAGAAGATGCTTCAGAAGTTATTAAAAAAGCTTTAACTCCTGCAAAAGTTTTAAAAGTAAAACCTGGTAAAGATGAAGATAGTGTTATAGCTTATATACCTAAATGAGAAAGAGCTAGAGCAGTTTGAAGAAATTGAATAAATGTTAATTTAGCTTCAAAATTGACTGGATTTAAAATTTCTATTGAAGAGGTTGATGAAGATAAAAAAGAAGATTAGTATAAAAGCTAATTTTCTTTTTTAATTTGAAAAATATTATTTGTTTATTATAATTTTTACAAATTATTTTTTAAGTAAAATTTTTATGAAAGTATTATTTTTAAAACATGTAGTAAATGTAGCAAAAGAAGGTGAAATAAAAGAGGTAAGTCCTTGATATGCAACTAATTTTTTATTTCCTAAAAAATTAGCTGTTGAATTAACAAAAGAGAAAGAAAAAGAATATAAGGAAAAATTAAAAAGAGAAGAAGCTCATAGAAGGGAATTAGTTGAAAATAGGCATAATATAGTAGAAACTTTGAATAATGAAAAATTTGTTTTTAAATTAAAAACTTGAAATAATTGAAAAGTATATGGTTGAATTTGAGAAAAAGATATTATTAAGGCTATAAAAAATAGATTTAAAATAGAATTATCTAAAAAACATATTTTATTACCAGATTGACATTTAAAAAAACTTTGAGAACATCAAGTTTTTGTTAAATTATGAAAAGATGCAATGGCTAAAATATTTATAATAATAGAAAAAGAATAATGACAGTATTAGCAATAGATTATTGAGATAAAAGGTGTGGAATAGCAATAGAAATTGAAAATATTGCTATTCCAAAAGAAATAGTAAAAAAACAAGAAATTCATAATGTTATAAAAAAATATTTAAGGGATTATAAAATAGATACAATTGTGGTTTGACTTGCTTTTGATCTTTATTGAAAAGATTTAAAACAATTAGAAAAAACAAAACAATTTATAAGAGAATTGAAAAATAAATATAAAAATGTTAAAATAGAATGAGTAGATGAAAGATTTACTACATTTGAAGCTGAAAGAGTTTTGGATACTTTTTGAGTGAAAGATCAAAGATGAAAAAAAGATGCAATTTCAGCTTGTTTGATTTTGGAAACTTATTTAAGTAATAGAAAATAAAAATGATAGAATTTATAAAAAGTTATTTTTTACAATTAGAAGAAAAAATTTTTTTAAGTATAAAAACTTTTATATTAGAAAAATGATTAGATATTTTTTGGTCTTTAGTTATTATTATTAATTGATTATTAATTTCTATAATTATTTATAGGTTTATAATATTTTTATTTAAAAAATTTAAAATAATAGAATTAATAGATAAGCTTGATATAAGTTTTGAAGATGATGAAGAAGGAAATGAAAAAGAATGAAAGAAAAAAGAAAAAAAGAAATTTAGTGAAGTTTTTTGAAAAAAAATAAGAATTGATAGAATAGTAGCAAAAGCATCAGCTTATTATGTTTTTTTACTATTTTTTAGATGGTCAATTACTAAATTTACAAATGAAGTAGAAACTTTTCTAGATGATTTACTTAGTTATTTACCAAATTTATTTATTTGAATAGTTGTACTTTTTTTTGGAGTAAGATTTGCTAATTTTATTTATGATGTTATTTATCACTCAATGAATTTAGCAAATCAAAAAACCTTATCAAAGGTCCTTGCTATGTGATGAAAAATTATAATTTTGTTTTTTACATTAATAGTTGTTTTAAACTACACAAAATTAGTTGATAAGCAAATAATTAATACTATTCTTACTTGATTTATAGCAATGATTACTCTTGCTTGATGACTTGCTTTTTGACTTTGATGAAAAGATATTGCTCGTGAGATATTAGAAAGTTTTAGACAAAAATAAACAGTCCTTTTTATAAAAATATTTTTTAAAATAATATAGTGAAAAAAGATTTTATAGAATACATAAAAAATGAATTTTGATTTAGTGATG
>CAZRIS010000077.1:0-2900 GCA_964600205.1 uncultured Candidatus Peribacteria bacterium
AATTTATTTTTAAATTTGAAAAATTACTTTAATAAAAAACACTGGCTTATTAGGTTATAGGTTTTGTGATATATTGACAATCAGTATTTATATTAAGTAAATCAATAAAATCTTTATCATTAATCTTATTTGATAAACCAACTTTAAATGTTGCATTGCTACTATAAAATAAGTCATAATGATATAACGGATGAAGATGTGGTTTTCCTATTTCTTTTGCTTTGTTATAGTTGTATAAATCATAATCATATCTTATATAACCATCTTCCATTAATAAAAGTTCTCTTAAAAAAATCCAAAAATTCTTATCATATTGTTCATATTCATCAATTGGTGTTATAAAATCTAAACTACACTGATTTTTAAAGTTATCACATTTTATAAAAGATAATACATTAGATATTATTTGATAATCAACCTCTATATAATCATCGTTTTCATCTTCAAAATAGTCTATATAGTCAAATTTTTTCATTTTAATTATATAATTATCATTATCTTTTTCAATAAAAAAGGGGAAAGATATAGAATAAAATTTATTTTTTGAAATAAAAAACAACCTACTCATCTTATCTACAATTAATATAATTTTTCCAGCTATTTTTTCTTCTGAAATAGTATTATTTTGCATTATTAATTGAATTGATTCCATTAATATTTCAATAATATGAGTTTTGGTTTTTATTCTTTTTTTTGGGAAAAATTTATCTATTTTTCCTTTGTGTATATTAAATTCAAATTTTTTCATTTTAACAATAAAATTTTTTATTAGTATTTATAAATTCTATTATAGGTTCTTTTTCAAAAACTTTCAATTTTTCAGGTAGCACTTTTAAAATCTCTTTTCTACAAGGTGAATCTATCTTTAAATCATTAAATATTTCAGTTAAGAAATCATTAAATGACATATTTTTTTCTTCTTTTAATTTTATAATTGTTCTTTTAATTTCTTCTTTCTCTTGTTCTGTAGGTTCAATTGTTTTTATACATTTTTCTTTTTCAATTATTGCTAAACCTTTTTTTTGTTCTTCTATTTTGTAATCTTCAATATAAAGTAAGTAAGATTTTAAAAATGAACGAGTAAGCATAGTATAAAGTGTATTTCTATATTTATACGAATCCTTGATTTTGCTACCAACACACAATACAAAAGGAAATTCCAATCCTTTCACATTATTTTTGTTTGTCAAAAATAATGCATCTTTTATTTTTTCTTTAGATTCATAAGCTTTATTGACTTTCCATCCTATTTTATCCATTATAAAAAATTCTAGTTTATTAAAAAAGTCATATATACCTTTACCATCTTCTAAATTTATAATAGCAATATCATCTGGTTTAACAGTAGGATTTTCTTTTATGATTTCTTCTATTATATGCAATATTTGGTCATAAGTTTTTAATTTTTGAATAGTCATACTTGTATAATTTTCTATATCCAGATCTTCAAATCTTCTAATAGGTTCTCTATATAGACATATTTCTCTTTTTTCGTTTCTCTTTATAATATAACCACTTGCTTCCCACTCTTTATCAGTTAGCCAATTTAATTTTTTATTTTCGAATAACCCCATACCAATTGCATGCGCAAACATTAATGTTCTAGGATCTGTTCTATAGCAACGGTTCAATATAAAATCTACATCAATTACTTTTTGCTCTATATTTGTTTCAAAAATATCTTGAAAAATATCACCAGCTACATAAACTTTTTTTCTTGTTATTTTTTTACATAATTCGAAAAAAATATCAGGAAAATCTTGTCTTTCATCAACTAATATATAATCAAATGCTGGTTCAAATTCATTTTCAGGAATTTTATTAATTTCTTCTAATGCCAATGAAAAAATATTTTCATAAGATGTTGTCTTACTCCATCTTAAGAAAGGAATATCATAAAAATCACAAATATAACTATATAATCCAGAGTTTTTATTAGAAGCTGATCCCCAAGCTCTATCTACCCATAATCTTTTATTCCATTCAATTTGTTTTTCTACCTTCATGAAATCAAAAAAGTCAGGAATTCGTTTTTTTAAAGTATTAGCTAAAGCTATATTGTGGCAAGTAAAAAATATTTTGGTATCTTCTGTATTTACATAAATTTCTCTTAACTTATGTAATAAAAGTTCTGTTTTCCCTGTTCCTGATAAACCTTGAATTTGAATGACCTTTTTATTCAAATTTTTATAAATAAATCTTGTTTGTTCTCCATCAAAAAGTATTATTTTATTTTTTATTTTTTCTAAAAGTGTTTCAGGCTCTTCTATGGAAATATTTTTTATATCATTTATACTACCTGTGATTAATGATATTATTAATTCATTTTTTCTTCTTAAATTTCTATCTTCTATTAAATTATTATTTATAATATCAACAATGTTCTCATTATTAAAATTTTCTTTAGTGATTAAGTCATTTTTCCATTTTTTAGGTCTTCCAATATATTGTTTATATTCATACTTATCCGACAAAGAACCTAAATCTTCAATAAATTCTTCAACATATTCTTCAAACTCATCTTCACTATTTTGATCTAAATTAAAAAAGATAATTTTATGTTTTGGAGATAAAAATACAACTGATTTATCTTCATAATCATATTGATATTTTTTCTCCCCCAAAGGAGAAGTAACTAAATATATTTGTTCATTGGGATTATTTTTAGAAAAATTTTTAAACTGATTAATAATTTCTCTATTATAGTTATTTAATTCAATATGATTATAAAATAAACTATGCTCTTTATTTTCCATTTTTGTTCCTAAAATATTTTACTTGTAAAATTATATCTAACTTTTTACATATGAATTTTAATATATATTTATATTCTAAATTATACCAAAATTATTTTATTGTTAAAAATTAAATTCTAAATATTTAAGCTATATCATATATAC
>CAZRIS010000078.1:0-2896 GCA_964600205.1 uncultured Candidatus Peribacteria bacterium
TTTTTTCTCCATTTCAGCTCTTACAAGATGTTCTGGAGCATTTCTTACAAAAGATTCATTTAATAATTTTTTATCCAAAATTGCAATATATTCTTTTGTATCAAGAATTTGAGCTTTTAGTCTTTCTTTTTCTTTTTCTATATCAAGTGCATTAGAAGTATCAACATATACTTCAACTCAAGCTTTTATTACACCAAAAGCAAAATTTTCATCTTTTGGTTTTTTGTTTACTAATTCGTAATTTTCTGCTTTTGTTATTTTTCAAATAATATCTAAAACTTCTTTTATAATTTCTGCATTTTTGTTTAGAGCATAAATTTTTAATCAAATAGTTTTGTTTGGCATAATATTATTATCTGCTCTAAGTCTTCTTATTTCTTTTATTATATCAATTATTAATTTCTTTTGTTTTTCTATTTCTTTATTTCTTTCTAATCAAACTTTTCACCAATCTGCAACAATTAAATCTCAAGAAAATCCTAGTTTTTTATAAATTTCTTCTGTAACAAAAGGAATATAAGGATGAAGTAATTTTAATAATTTATTTAAAGTATAAGTTATAACATCCTTACCAAATTTTGATTCTTCTTTTGTTATTTTAAATTCTTCTATGTAATAATCACAAAATTCATTTCTAGTGAAAGCTTGTAATTCAATACCTGCCTCAGAAAAATTATAATTTTCCATTGCATCTGTTACTAAATCAGAAAGATATTTAATTCTTGATAAAATCCATTTTTCATGGAACATTAAAGAATCATAATTTTTAATTAATTTTTCTTCTAAAATTTTATCATCTTTTTCTTGAGATTCATCTAAATTAGTATAAACAAATCTAGAAGCATTCCAAAGTTTATTTATAAAAATAGAATTATTTTTTACATTATCTTCATCAAATTTTAAATCATTTCAAGGAGTATTTCAAATACTTAAAGTAAGTCTTAAAGCATCAGTTCAATATTTTTCTATCATATCAAGTGGATCAATTCAATTTCAAAGAGATTTACTCATTTTTCTTCATAATTTATCTCTTACAAGTCCATGAAGATATATTTTTTTAAAAGGAGTTTGTCCTGTAAATTCATATCAAAATAGAAGCATTCTAATAACCCAAAAGAAAATTATATCATGTCCAGTTTCTAAAACTGAAGCTGGATAGAATTTTTTATAAAGTTCTGGTTGTTTTGAATCATCTTCTCAAATTTTGTATCAAAGTATAGAAAAAGGCCAAAGTCCAGAAGAAAACCAAGTATCAAGTACATCTGGATCTCTAGTTAACTTTACTCATTCTCAAGCCATTTTTTGAGCTTCTTCTTCATTTACAGCACAATATTCATTTCAAGCTTCATCATACCAAACAGGAATTCTATGTCCCCAAATAAGTTGTCTTGAAATACACCAATCTCTAAGATTATAAATCCAATCTTCAAATACTTTATTATATCTTTTTGGAATAATTTCAAAATCTTTATTTTTGTATCATTTTATTACTTTTTTTACAAGTGGTTCAATTTTTACAAACCATTGTTTTGAAATAATTGTTTCAATTTTTGCTCCTGATCTCTCTCAGTAAGCTACTTTTGAAGTATGATCTTCAACTTTTATAAGATTTCATTTTGCTTTTAGGAGTTCTACAATATTTTCTCTTGCTGTTTTATAGTCTTGCCCTGCAAAAATTCAGGCAATTTTTTTCATTTTTCAAAATTTATCAATAACCTCATTATCAAGTGGTAAATTATGTCTTTTTGCTACTTCAAAATCATTTGCATCATGAGCTGGAGTTATTTTTACAGCTCAAGTTCAAAATTCCATATCAACCATTTCATCTGCAATAATTGGAATTTCTTTATTTACAATCGGTAAAATTAATTTTTTTCAAGCTTTTAATAATTTTTTATATCTTTTATCTTTTGGATGAACTGCTACAGCTACATCTCAAAGTATAGTTTCAGGTCTAGTTGTAGCAATAACTACTTCATTATCACTACCTGAAACAAAATAAGTAATATAATATAATTTACCTTTTTCTTCTTTATAAACTACTTCTTGGTCAGATACTACAGTATTTAAAACTGGATCAAAATTTACCATATATTCTCATTTGTAAATCAATCATTTATTATACAAATCTACAAATGCTCTTCTAACATTTTCATTCAAATCTTCATCTAAAGTAAATCTCATTTTTGACCAATCAGCTGAAGCTCAAGTTTTTTTAATTTGATTTACTATAATATTTCAGTATTCATTTTTCCAATTCATACATTCTTGAAAAAATTCTTCTCTAGAAATATCATGTTTTGTTTTTCACTCTTTAGCTAATTTTTCTTCTACTTTTGCTTGTGTTGAAATTCAAGCATGATCAACTCAAGGAATCCAAAGAGTTGAATCTCCCTTCATTCTATGATATCTAATCATTATATCTTCTAAAGTAGTCATTATAGCATGACCAAGATGAAGTCTACCAGTTACATTTGGTGGTGGCATTGGAATATAAAATTGTTCTCAAGTTTTACTTTCTCTTTCTTTGAAAAGACCTTTTTCTTCCCAATAAGAATATAATTTTTCTTCAAAATCTTTTGGAGAATATTTTTTTGGAAAATCTATGTTTGTCATAAAAATTTTAGTTAATTTATAAAATAATTGCCTGTTATTTTATTAACTGACTTTTAAAAATATGTTGTCATATTTAAGTCTCTTTTTTGTAATCAAAAAATAAACTTGTTTACTAGTATATAAACAAGTTTTAAAAAGTGAAATTTTATTTTTGTTTTTTTAATTAATTATTTAAATAATGTCTTCTATCAGCTTCTCTTGCGAATTTTTCAATACTTTCAAAATTATTATTATAATCTTTTACTATATTATAATAAATTAAATTTGAAAAATTTAACAT
>CAZRIS010000079.1:0-2885 GCA_964600205.1 uncultured Candidatus Peribacteria bacterium
AAATTTAAAAAAATTTCTTCATTTCAACTCAATAATATTTAAATAAAGTTCAGCTTCATCAATTTAGCATTTTATTTTTCTCTAATCAAAATTCTTTTATATATTTTTCTGCTACTAAAGAATCTTTAGCTTCTATTTCTAATAAATCTGGAATATTTTTATAATTATCTATATCAAATTTTATATCTCAATTTAATACATATCAAATCCTATTTTTTGCTTTTAATCTATATTCTTTCAATCAAATTTTTAATAATAACTTATAAAAAACTATAGGATTAAAAATTTCAAATTCCTCTTCATAACAATCTCTTAAAATAGATTCATTAGAATCTTTATCTCTTCTTTTTATAGTACAATAATAAGTTCAAGATTCTTTTCATTTAGGAACCTTATATCTTATTCTTATACTAGATTTATTTCATCAATTAAAAATTCAATTTTTTAATTCTTTTTTAGAAGTATCAAAATAAGTATCTATAATTCTTCATTCAAAAATTTTTTTTGCTCAAAATTTTTCTAATTTTTCTTGTATTTCTTTCAAATCAATTTCTAAAATTTTTATTTCTTTTTCTTTTTCAAACTTATTTCAAGGATTATCACTAAGTTTTATAAGTCAATAACTTATAAGTAAAATAATTAAATCTGAAACTTTATTTTCTCATAAAATATTTTTTATTCTATTTTTTTGATTTATTCAAATACTATAAATATTATTTGGAATTTCTATTCAATTATCTTCTAAAAAATCTAAAATTTTTTTCTCATTTAATTTTGAATTAAAATTTTCCATAAAAATCTAATATATTTTATAAATTATCTTTATTTTTTATCTGCTCTATTTCACATCCACAAGCATTTATAAAATTTTTTAGTTCTTCTCAAATATGATGCTTATATTTTTCCTTAAAAACAATTCTTTTTATTCAAGCAGCAAGCATTGCTCTAGTACAATCAAAACATGGTTCATAAGTACAATATACAGTAGCTCAATCTATTGCTATTCAATTTCTTGCTGCCCAAACTAAAGCATTCATCTCAGCATGTATTTCATATTTATAAGACCAATCATGATGTTTTGGAGTATATTTTCATTTCCAATATTCATTACAATTTACATATCAAGATGGAGTTCAATTATATCATATTGAAAGTATTCTATTATCTTTTACTATTACAGCTCATACTTTTCTTGATACACATTTAGATCAAGAAGCTACTTCATAAGCAATATTTATAAAATTTTCATCATTTAACATAATTTTTTAGTTAACAGATCAAGTAGTATTTATTATTTCTCTTATATTATTTCAAATTTTTTCTACTTTATCCAAAGTTTTTTGTGCTTCATCTATTTTTTGTTTTACTTCATCATAATTTTTTTCTAATTCTTTAGCTTTTTTTCTTAAGTTATCAATATTTTCTTTTGTTTTATTTATTGTTTCTATTGTTCAAGAATATGTTTTTTGTAAATCTTCTTTTGTAGGTAATTTTGTTCATAGTTTATCCAACTTTTTCTTTATTTGTCTTACTTTTTCATTAAAAATTGTAGAATTATGCATTAATTTTTCTATATTATCTGCAAATATTGGAGCTTTAAAAATTAAAATAATATATAAAACAAAAATAATAACTAATAACCAAAAAATTTTTTTCATCTAATAAAAATAAAGAAATAAGCCATATTAAGTATAACTTATTTCTTTATTTTTTCAATAATTTTATTCAGAAAACAAATCTGAAGCTTTTAATTTTCTATTTTTTAATTCTTTACTTAATTTTATTACTTCTTCATCTTTTATAGCATTTAATTTATTAGATTTTTTTATATTTTTAAAAAATCAAATTGAACTTAAATCAATAGTCAAAACTTGTGATTTCATCATAGTATGTCTTCAACATTTAGGACAAACTATATCAAGATTTAAATTAGTTCAAGCAGCTCAAATAATATCAATATTTTCCTCTTTTATTTTTGTATTACATTCAGGACAAGAAAAACTTTCAAGTACATTATCCAACATTGATTTTAAAGCTTGGTAATTCATAAAAATTTTATTTTAAATGATAAATCTAAAATCATTATATCACTATATTATATAGATTTCAAGATTTTTTCAATTCTTTCTATTGACTTTTTATTTCATAATATATAAATAAGTTCAAAAGCTCATATAGAAAATTCTTTGGAACTTAAAGCTACTCTTATTGGCCATAATACTTGACCATTTTTCATTTCATTCTCTTTTATTTTTTCTATGAAAATATTTTTTAATTCATCTTTATTTTCAAAATCATCATTATTTTTTAATATATCAAGAGCAATATTTAATGCTTTTTTTACATCTTCTATTCATTTTATCTTCATTTTCTCATTTATAAGTAAATCTATACTTGGAACTTCTATATCATCATAAAGATAAGAAGAATTTTCTTTAAATTCATCAAATTTTTTTATTTTTGTTCTTAATTCTCACAAAACTTTTTTATTAAAATCATCTCAAAATCAAGAAATTTTTTCTAAAAACTCTTTATCATATTTTTTCAAATATGTTATAAATTTATTATATAATTCATTCAAGTCCATAGTTTTTAAATAATGAGCATTAAAATATTTAAGCCTTTCAACATCAAAAACTGCTCAAGCTTTATGGACTTGTTTTAAATCAAATCTTTGTATTAATTCTTCTAAACTAAAAAATTCTTCAGTAGTTTTTGGATTCCATCATAAAAGTGCTATATAATTTAATAATGCTTCACTTAAATATCAAGCTTGTAAATATTTTTCAACAGCAACATCTCAAGTTCTTTTAGATAATTTTTTCTTATTAGTTCAAAGAAGTAAAGGAATATGAGCAAAAACTGGTTTTTCCCATCAAAATGCA
>CAZRIS010000080.1:0-2884 GCA_964600205.1 uncultured Candidatus Peribacteria bacterium
CCAAGGTTGAATGCTTTGTTGACTAATCCGGTGCTTATGGGAGAATGCCTATATCGGCATCTATTTGCCAAACTTTACCGGATTTCAAAGATTTTATTTCTAATTTTTATATTTTGTGCCAATATTACTAGTTGCCGTTGTGCTTAATATGAAACAAAACACACCATATTTTTCACTATTAGACTTTTTTATGTTTTTTGGAGATATTTATTTTGAATATATTCTATGAAGATTTTTTATATTAAAAAAAATAGTATCTTTGATTGTCAATCGGTTTTCGGTTGAAATTATTTTTTATTTAAGAATATATATTTACATCAACCCAAAAAAATTTTTAATACATGAAGAATTTAATAATTTTATTAGTGACTTTATTTATTTTTAATCCGGTATTCTCTCAAAAAGTAAAATACAAAAAAGAAAAAATATTTGTCAATAAAGAAAAAAAATATGATTTTATCAGAACTAAAAAAGGAAGTCTTACCAAATTAAGTAATTTTTTAATAAAAGATAATGATGGAAAAATAATTTTAATTATTAAAGATACTACCATAAATTATACACAGTTACCAAATGAAACCAAACCACGTGTTGCTTATTACACATATTTGTATGTCGCTCCGGAAATAGATAAAAAAGCAATACTTCCTAATTTTAAAACATTTAATTTTAGAAAATATCTTACCAAAAAATTAAAAAAGGCCGGATTTTTTAAAACAGGTCAAATGACGGATGCTGTTTTTGAAGAAATAACGACAAAAAGATTTAATACCAAAAAACTGAAAAAAGATTTATCCGAAATTGAAATGATAAATAAAAACAGATTGGACAATTATAATGCCGTTGTTGAAAATTTTGGAGACCTGGTAAAAAGGGATCCTACTTTTAGTATTATGTCTCTTGAAAAAAATTTGGAGATAAGCGATGGTGATAAGATTGTTGGTAAGTTTAAAAAAAGAAAAGAAAAGAAAAACAATCCCATGTATAAAATACTCGCTCATCCCAAACCCACATATAATATTATCAATGCTCAAAAGCAAATAATTGGATATTTTACCGTTGATGCTACTAAGCAAATTTTATCAATTTATCTTTCTTTATCGGGAATTAAAGATGCAAAAGCCGCTTTGAAATATTCTAAAACAGATGATTTTGGGCAACCTAAAAAATTGACTTATGATAGTGTGGCAAAATATTTAGTATTACATGGATTTTTATAAAAATTAAGTATATTTAACACAAAAAGAATAAGATTTTAGTTAAAATAATTTTATCTGAATATTTGCAAATAAAAAATAGTTTTCAATTATTCTATATCTTTATCTTATGAAATTACTATTAAAAAACGGAAATATTTTCACTGCCGAGAATAGTTTTACTGCGGATATATTATGCGAAGAAGGCAAGATAAAAAAAATTGATACTAATATTCCGGTAAATAATACAATCGAACAAGTTATCGATGTTAAAGGTGATTATATATTTCCCGGCGGCATTGATCCTCATGTTCATTTGCATTTGACAACACCTGCCGGATATTCTGCCGATGATTTTAGTACCGGTAGTAAAGCTGCACTTTTCGGTGGAACAACAACCATAATAGATTTTGTTACGCCACTAAAAAGACAATCTTTAGTAGAAGCTCTTGTATTACGTAAAAAAGAAGCCTCCGGTTCGATAATAGACTATTCATTTCATGTAAGTCCGGTAGAATGGAGAAAAACTCTTAAAAAAGAAATTGGAGAATGTTTTAAAGAAGGAATAACTTCTTTTAAAATGTATATGGCATATAAAAATTCAATTGGATTGGAAGATAAAGATATATATAAAGTAATGAAAATAGTTGGGAAATATGGTGGAATTACAACATTGCATTGTGAACTTGGAGATGAAATTGAACAATTGAGAAATGTATTTGTAAAAGAAAAAAAATTGTCTCCGGAATATCATTGTCTGTCACGTCCCGCAAAAATGGAAGCAAAAGCTGTAAAAAATGCTATTAAACTGGCAAAAAAAGCACATTGTCCACTGTATATTGTCCATGTTTCCTCTAAAAAATCTTTGAAATACATCAAAAAAGCACAAGACAAAGGACAAAAGGTTTTTGCTGAGACTTGCCCTCAATATTTACTAT
Organism: uncultured Candidatus Peribacteria bacterium; assembly: GCA_964600205.1. Classification (GTDB taxonomy): domain Bacteria; phylum Patescibacteriota; class Gracilibacteria; order BD1-5; family UBA6164; genus JALUWO01. The sequence goes on from CAZRIS010000080.1 coordinate 2,135, forward strand.
TTGATGAGTCAAAATATAAAGGAAATTTTTATAAAGTTGCACCATTTATAATGAGTCCCCCCTTACGCAAACCTAAAGATAATATTGCTTTATGGAAAGCACTTGAGCAAAATGTGATTCAGACTACAGGAACCGATCATTGTCCATTTACTTTAAATCAAAAAGCAAAAGGCCTTAATGATTTCAGACTTATACCCAATGGTGCCGGTGGTATCGAACACAGAATGTCATTGTTATATACCTTTGGAGTACTTAAAGGTAAAATTTCGCTTAAGCAATTTGTAAAAATAACATCTACCAATGCTGCTAAAATCTTTGGTTTATATCCACAAAAAGGGGAAATAGCAGTAGGTTCCGATGCAGATCTTGTCATTTGGAATCCGGATGCCATCAATACTATTTCCATCAAAAATCATCATCAAAATTGCGATAATAATATTTATGAAGGAATAAAAACAATAGGAGCACCCCGTTTTGTTATCTCAAAAGGGGAAATAGCAGTAGATAACGGAAAATTGATAAAAAGAAATAATGGTGATTTTTTAAAAAGAAGAATTATGAAAATTTAATATCTGTTTAAGAATATTACAATATTCTAATGAAGCACTTCAGACCAAGTACCCCTAATGACGGATTACAAAAAAAAATTCAAAGGACATAGTTCAAAGGACAAAAGATAAAATGAATAAATGGTTAATTACGAATTACCAATTACTAATTGATTAGAAGCGATTGATTTATTGAATTTAG
>CAZRIS010000081.1:0-2870 GCA_964600205.1 uncultured Candidatus Peribacteria bacterium
GTTGTTGAAGAAATAATGGTTTTGACTAATAATTTAGTAGCTAAATTTTTGACAGAAAATCCTGAAATTACATGAGTTTTTAGAAATCATATGCCAGAATATAAGTGAAAAAAATTTGAATGATGAGAAATGGATAGAGCAACTTATGATACTCAAATGAAATATCATTATTGATTATTAATGGATAAATATACTCATTTTACTAGTCCAATTAGAAGAGCTCCTGATTTATTTTTACATTATGGGTTAAATGCTTTTTTAGATTGAAAAAAACAAGTTTTTGAAAAAAATAATTTAAAATATTATTTGCAAAATTATTTAAATCCTAGACAAGAGTTTTTAACAAAAGCTACAAATGAATTTAACAAGGAAGTTTTAAAAAAACAAAAAGAAAGAGAACAAAAAAGTAAAATAAAAAAATATATAATTAAAAATCCATTTAATGAGAATAATATTAGAGAAGTTTCTGATTTTGATTTAGAAATAAATTTGTATAATTTTTTTAAAACTAATAAGGAAATTCCAGAATATTTTTTAGAAGAATTAGAAAAAAGATTTAAATCAAAAATTTTTAATAAAGATTTATTATTTATTTTAGCTTTCTCTAAAAATGAAAAGTTAATTGAAATTTTTAATAAATATTTTAGAGCATATAATATGCAAAATGCTTTTAAAAGATATTTTAATTAATCTGATTTTATAAAAAAAATTTATTTATTAGAATTTAAAAAAACAAAAAATAATATATTAAAATATTTTTATGAAGTTAGAAAGCCATTAAAAAAATTTATTGAAGAAAAAAAATGAATAATATTAAAATGAACTATAAAAAAAGATAAAAAAACTAAAAAGAAAAAATCAGATATTAAAATAAAATATTCTAATAAATTTTACTTAAATAAAAATCATAATAAAATTTTTTCTAATTGAAATTGATTAACAAAAACAGAAGCATTTAAGGAATTAATAGGTTTTATAATTAATTCAGAAGAAAATTTTTTGAAATAAAAAATCAGTTTTTAAACTGATTTTTTATTGCTTTCTCAAACTTTTAAATTAACTTCTTTTACAGTATTTTTTATATTTTTTGTTTTTATAAATATTGATTTTATTTTATTTTTTATTAATAAAAATATATTAAATATTTCATATAAAAATGGAATTTCATAATTCATAATGTTGGCTTGTAGATATCATATTCAAAAGAAAATAGGGAATAGTAGAAGTAGTAAATAATTATTAAAATTTCAGTATAAAATATCTAAAACTATTATTAGAATTGATGCTAAACTTATTAACATTCAATTTATAATATGTTTTTTTTGTTTTACATCTAAATTAAAAACTGAAATTAAATTTACTATTGGGATATAAATAATTTTTTTTGATAGCTTAAAACTATTTTTTTCTTGTAATTCTTTTTCTTTTTTAATTTCTTCCAAAAGATTTTCTTTTTTAATTTCTTCCAAAATTTTATTAAATTCTTCAAATTCTTTAGAATTTTTAAAATAATTTCATAAATATTTTTTTAGGGATTTTAAATAATTTTTTAAGTCAAAATAAGTTGAAATAAAACTCAAATTAAAATTGATTATTTTGTCTTGAGTAAATAAATTTATAGCAGAAAAAACAATAAAAATTATATAAGCTAATAATAAAATAGTTGATAAATTTGGATTTCCAAAAATAAATAAAATTACAATAATAAATGTAGAAATAAGGTTTAATTTTGTATTATTTTCTATTAAAATATTTTTTTTGTATTTTGGATAAATTATATATCAGATAAAAGGAATAAGTGATAAAATAATTGTAAGTTTGTCTTTTTCTGTTATTTTTCAATTTTCAGAAATATCAAAAAGTTTTTTATTTTTTTTGAAATCTAGACTTTCAGAAATTGTGAAAGTTTCATATTTATAAGCTTTATAAATTCAAAAAATCATTATAAAAAATAGTATTAAATATATTGAAATAGCTATTATATCTGATATATTATAACCTAGAAATGTATAAGAAAAACCAAGTCAAAAATAAGCAAAAATAATAGTATTTACTAAAAAAGCTAGCCATATAAAAATAGAAGTTTTAGAATGTTTATTTACAAAATCATTATTTAAATCAGGATTTTTTGATAATAAGAATAAAATTCAGAATGCATAAGCAATCATTGCATTATTTCTTATTTTTTCAGATATTTGTTCCATATTTTTTATTTAAAATTTACTTTTTAAAAAATTCTATATAATAATAGCATATTTTAGAGAATAAAGCAAAAAATATGAAAATAAAAGAAGTTAAATTTTTAAAGTCAGTTTTTATTGATGATGATAGGGTTTTACTTGATGAACATAAAGAAATAGTTTTTATTTGAAGATCAAATGTTGGAAAATCTAGTATAATGAATGCTCTTTTTAATAAAAAAGATCTTGTAAAAACTTCAAGTAAACCAGGTAAGACAAAAACAGCAAATATTTTTCTTTTGAATAATAAATATTATTTTACAGATTTACCAGGATATTGATTTGCAAAATTATGAAAGGAATTTTTAGAAAAATTAGATTGACTTATTTCTTGGTATTTAGAAGTTAGAGCACCATATATAAGAAAAGTTTGTATTTTAATTGACTCAAGAATTTGATTACAACAAAAAGATAAAGATATGTTTTTGTATGTTCAAGAATTATGACTTCCTATCAATATAATTTTATCAAAATCAGATAAATTAGGTTCATGACAATTAGAAAAAGTAAAAAAACAAATAGAACAAGAACTTTTTTGACAACAAATTTTTGCAGTTTCTTCTCTTAAAAAAACTGGAATAAAAGAACTTTTTAGAAATTTGAGTGAAGCTTTAGAGGAAAAATAAAATT
>CAZRIS010000082.1:0-2853 GCA_964600205.1 uncultured Candidatus Peribacteria bacterium
TATTTTTCTTAAAATTTCATTATCAGTTCAAGTTTGGATTTGTAGCATAATTATTATTAAAAATTAATTTTCTTTATTATTATAAAAATTTTTTAAATTTTTTCAAAAAATTCTCAAAATTCTATACTTTCATAAATTTCTATTTTTACTTTACTAAAATTGTCTATAAAAAATTGTATATCTATTCAAGCTTTTAATATTAAATGAGTTAAAAAATCTCAAGGATTTTTTATTTCTTCCCATACAGAAGGTAAAAAAGTAGCACTTTTTCAAAATAATTCTATCACTAATCAAGGTCTATTTTTTTCTAAAAAAGATAATAATTCTTCTATGTTTTGAAAATTTTTTTCTTCTGGAATTGTTAAAATACTTATTTCTAAAAATATATTTTTTAATTCTTGTTTTGTTATAGGAGGGAATCTAGGATCCCTAAAAGCAGCATTTTTAGCATTTCTTATTATATTTAAATATAATTCTTCAATAGGAAAAATATTTCAAATACATCATCTAAGAATTTTTTTATTTGTTTTTAGTGTTACAAAACAAGATTTTTTTTCAAGTAATTCTTTATTTTGTGGATAATAATTTTGTAAATTTGCTTCTCAGAATTCTTCTAAAATAGCATTTTTAGCTAGTTTTAAGGCTTCTTTTTGGTATTCTTGCATAATTATTTTTTAAAAAATATTATTATTAAATTGATTATTATTGTAAGTAAAATACTAATAATTATACTACTTACAATTGGAAAATAAAAACTAAAATTTTTAGTTTTATAGCTAATATCTCAAGGTAATTTTCATAAATTTATTCAAAAATAATTTAATATAAAAGAAATCAATCAAATAATTATAAAAATAATTCAAATAGTAAAAAATAATTTAGTCATATTTTTTTAGTTATAAATTATAGAACTATATCAAACTACATGATTTTTATCTCAAGCAGTATCTCAACTATTTAAGTATTTTAAAAGTTTTGTATTCCAATTATATTTATAAGCTATTAAACTTATAGTAGCAATAGGATATATTCAACAAGCATCAATTTCTCAAATTTTATTTAAATCTTTATTTAAAATAATTTCTATACTTTTTTTGTCTGTTTCTATAGCTTCATCATAGTTTTTATAATGACTTAAATCAGAACTTATTATAAAAAATGAATTATCCTTGTATTTTTCTAAAATAGAAGATATTTTTAATACATCTACTTGTCAAAAAATTAGGGGAATTATATTAAAATCATCAGATTTTTCTTGTAAAATATATTTTAAAAAAGGAAGTTGAGTTTCTAGTGCATGTTCTTTTTCTATATTTAAAAATTCATCTGTAAAAATATCATCTCTACTTAGTAAATCATTTATAATATCTTTATTTGTATTTAATTCTCAAAAAGGAGTTTCTAGTTTATCATAATTTCAGACAAGAACTTTATTCATTCATATATAATGATCAGGAGTTAGGATAAAAATATTTTTTCAAATATTTTGTAAATTTTCTTTTAAAGCTTTATAGCTATAACTAGCTATTAATCCAGAATAAATATAACCTGCATGAGGAACTATCATTGCTTTTAAATTATTAATTTTGGGAATTTTTACTTCACCAAAAAAATTATCAAGCATACTTTTTAATACTTCTTTATCTTCTGGATAGAAGCTTCAAGCTACTTTTAATTTTCTAATCATAACTTATTATTATAATAATAAATTTTTTACTTCCAAACTCAAGGAATTTTTGTTTTACAATTTGGACAAACTCAAGGTTCTTTGAAATAAATTTTTACTTGTTCTCAAACATATCAATTTCTTTCTATTAATAATTTTTTACATTTAGGACAATAAGTGCTTGAATGTTTTGGATCTAAAACATTTCATAAATAAATGTAATTAAGTCATTCTTTTTTTCATATTTCATAAGCTTTTAATAAAGTTTCATATGGAGTTGCAGGAGTATTAGTCATTTTATAATCAGGATGAAATGCACTTATATGCCAAGGAATGTCTTTTGAAATTGAACTTATAAATTTAGCTATTTCTTTCAAACTTTCTTGAGAATCATTTTCTTGAGGTATTATAAGAGTTGTTAATTCTAAAAATACATTCGTTTTATTATAAACATATTTTATATTTTCTAAAATAGGATTTAGTCTTCATCCACAAACTTCTTTATAGAATTTATCACTAAATCATTTTAAATCTATATTTATAGCATCTATATAATCTTTTGCTTTTTCCCAAAATTCTTTTGTTTGAAATCAATTTGAAACATAAATATTTTTTATGTTATTTTTTTTAGCTAATTTCATTATATCAAAAGTATATTCAAAAAAAACTGTTGGTTCATTGTATGTAAAAGCTATATTTTTTATATTATTTTCTAAACAATAATCTATTGCTTTTTGGGGAGATAAATTTACTCACATATTATATAAACTCGGAGTATTTTTGAAATTAACTTGACTTAAAGAATAATTTTGACAAAAATCACAAGTAAAATTACATCAAGCAGTTCAAAAAGAAAATACTTTTTCTCAAGGTAGGAAATGATATAATGGTTTTTTTTCTATTGGATCAACATTTAATCCTAATGCTTGTCAATAAGTAAGTAAATATAATTTTCAATCTATATTTTGTCTTATAAAACATTTTCCAAATTCATTATTTTTTATAACACAATAATGACTACAACAAGTACATTGTATTAAATCATCTTTGATTTTTTTATATAATAAAGCTTCTTTTTTCATAATGTTTTTTTTAAATATAAAAGGCTAAAAAGCCCCTTAAAAGGGACTTTTTATTTTTTCCTTACTATTAAATTTTCATCTTTATCAATATCAAGCTCTATATTA
>CAZRIS010000083.1:0-2651 GCA_964600205.1 uncultured Candidatus Peribacteria bacterium
AAAGAAGGTAATGTAAGAGGAAAAATAATAGAAAAACTGAAAAAAGATCCTTGAATTATAAAATCTTTAGAATATTTAAAAAATAAATATACTTTAAAATGAATAACAGAAAGTTTGAATAAAAAAAATGATAATGAAAAATCAAAAGAAATTAAAGAATCAAATGAAAAACAAAAGCATAGAAGAGATGCTGAAGTTTTTAAAAATTCTTGAAATATTACACCAGTTGAATTAGGTCAAGAATATTATGATTTTTTAGATAAAAAAAATGCTGAATTAAAAGAAAAATGAAAAGAATTAACAGCAGAAGAAGAATTAGAATTAAGAAAAAAATTTATAGAAAAAATGCCAGAAGACAAAGCAGCAGAAATTTTGGAAAAAAGAGTTTCTGAATTAAAACCAGAAGTAGTAGAGGCTTTAGTTAAAAAAGATCCAAAATTATGAGAAACTTTAAAAAAAGTAGAAAATCCAGAGTTACAAAAAACATTACTTGCTACTTATGGTCCTGAAAAATTAAAATCTTTTTGACCAATTTTACAAGAATTACAAAAGGAATGAAAAGAAATTCCAGATAGTTTGGATGAGTTTGATAAATTAATAAAAGAAAAAATAAAAAATAAAATTGAATTAAATGAAGCTAATGAATGAATAGCAAAAGATATTATTGATAATGATAATATTAATAATTTACTTATATCTTCAACTCCTCAACAAATAAGTAATATTATTAATAATTGAAATGATTCTTGATTGTCAACTAATGTTGAAATAACTAGTTTTGATTTATTATATAAACCATGAGAAAAATTAGATAAGGAAACTATGGATAAATTAGAAAATATTTATTGAAAAAATGATTTAATAATAAAAACTATTGAAAAATTATCAGATCATAATAATTTTAAAGCTAATGTAGCACATTTTTTAATAGATGCTTATAATAAATTTTGAAGAAAAATTAAACAAGCAAATTGAGAATTAGGTTGAGTTAGAACATTAGAACAACAAAGAAACATAATGAATAAGTGATCTTGAGCAACAAGAGTAATTGATCCAAGTCATAGTTATCATACAAAATGAGAGGCTATTGATTTACAAATAAGACCATGAAATTTAGATTTAAAAATTAAACAATTAGCAGCTGCTTATTGATTATGGAATTGAGAAGAAATGTGGTGATGGGATCATGTACATTTTCAATCTGAATATTCTTGATCTAGATCTAAAAAACAAGCAAGATTAGCTAGAATGGCTAAAAGATGAACTTTACCTAAAAATGCAAAAATAGTTTAATCTTTGCAATAAAAATTATTATATGATAAAATAGTTATAAATTAATTTTATAACTATTTTTTTATGTCAAATATATCACTTGAAGAAAAAATAAATTTTATAAAAAAATATTGACTTTCAGATGAACTTTTAAGTCTTGATGATGAACAAGAATTAAAGCAAGAAATAAAAGAAAAACTGGAAAAAAATGAATTATCAGAAGATCAAATAGATGTTATTTATAGAGAACTTTTAAATATAAAAGAAATAGAAGATAAAACTTTGACACCAGAGTTTTTAGAAAATATACAAAATCAAGTTGCAAATGAAAAATTTGAAAAAGTAAGACAAAAAATAAAAGAAATTTATGTAATAGCAATGAAGGATCATTTGGAAGAAATAAAACAAGCTGAAATTTTTATAAAACAAGCTCTTTGAATCTAAAATTTTGCAATCATAAAAATAATATGATAGAATAGTTATAAGTTTAATTTATAACTATTTTTTTATGAATCCAGAGGTTAGAGAGAGTAATGATACTATAGCTAAAAAAGAAGCAAAAATTCCTAAAGAATTATCAAAAAAAACAAAAGAAAACTTTCCACCTACAAAAGAAGCTTTAGATAATTCAAGACAAGAAAGAAAAGAACTTTCAAATGAGAAGCTTAAAATAATTACTAATCATGAATTTTTAAGAATTCCTCTAGAAAAAAGATTAAAATATATCACAAAAAATAATGTTGATTCTAAAAAAGTTTCAAGTTGAAAAGTAAAAAATCTAGAGTTTAGTTTTACTTTTGATTGAAAATTTAATAGGGAATTATGGCTTAAAACTACAGCAGGTCAAGTTTTGCCAAAAGAAGTAGAAAGTGTAGTTTCTAATTGAATAACTTATTCTAGAAATAATTTATCTTGAGAATTTTTTTCAGAAGGAAATAGAAGATTAATCATAAATGAATGAACTAAAATTGAAATTTCTAAATTAAGAGATTCTGATCAAATAACTAATTTAGAAGAAAAAAATAATTCTAAAGTGAAAGAAATTTTAGAAAAAAATAAAGAATATAAAAATTATGAAGATATAGTAAAAGAAGCAGTAAAAAGATGAATTGATCCAAAATTTGCTATACTAGCTTTTTGAGAAAAAGTAAAACAAGCAAAAAATATTTTTGAAAAAAGTATTTTGATTGAAGAAATGTTTACTGAATTTGATAGAAAAAAAGGAAAGTTAAGTTTAGTAAATAAAAATGCTTGAGATTGAGTAAAAGTTTTGGTTTTAAAAGAATTTGGATGAGAAAAATGGAAGCAAAAAGCAAAAGAATTATGAATAAAAGAAGATGTTGTAAAAAAATATGAAAATTATAATTGATTAACTAATA
>CAZRIS010000084.1:0-2632 GCA_964600205.1 uncultured Candidatus Peribacteria bacterium
TTATTGAAAAATAAATTTATTAAAATCAATTTTTTCAAAATTTTTAAAATTTTTGAATATAAATTTATAGGTACTAATAATTATTTTTAGTGCCTCTTTTTTGTTTTTAGAATTTTTTATGAAAAATAAACTACTAAAAAAATTAGAATAAATAAAAATTAAAAGATAAAAAAAATTATTATTATAAATCTCAGTTTTCCAAAAAATAAATCTATAAATTATTTTCATCTTTAATTCTGTAAAATCTTCTATTCTATTTTCTTTTGATTTTAGATGATTAAAAGTCAAATTTGGTAAAAAATAAATAGATTTTTTTCAATAATATTTATAAACTTGATAAGAAAAAAAAACATCTTCTGAAAAACTCCATCTCAAAAAATTTTTTGGAAATTCAAATTTTTTAAATACTTCTTTTTTTACAACCATAGTTCAAGAAGCCCACTCAGATTCAATCGGACCTTTGAAATCAAGTCTTACAATATTAATGCCATTTTTTAATACTATTCTTTTATCTCAAAAAATATCTTGATAAGTTAAAACTCTAATTAATTTTTTAAAAAAGTTAATTTTTGGAATTTTAGCTAATTTATCTTTTCCTGAAATTATTTTTACATTTTTATTTTTTTTGAAAAAATTATAAGCAGTTTTTATATAATTTTTATCGATTTCTAAATCATCATCTATGAAAAAAAGTATTTTTCAACTAGATTTTTTTACTCAATAATTTCTTGCCTTAGAAGCTGATTTTTGAGCTAAAAAAAATATTTTTATATCAAAATCAATATCTTTTAAAATTTTTTTTGTTTTTTCTAGATTTCATTGTTCTACTACTATTATTTCATCTGGAAGTAGGGAATTATTAAGTATTGCTTTTATAGATTTCTTTAGATTTGTTTGTCTATTTAAAGTAGGAATTATAACTGATTTTTTCATAATTTATTTGAATATTATTATTTTTTTTATATTCTATTGTAAATTTTTATATTTGCAATCATTTTATATGTTAAAAAAAATAGCAAGCAATACAATAGCTCAAATACTTTCAAAAGTTTGAACTGCAATAATTTCAATAATTTTAATTAATTTACTTACAAATTATTTTTCTGTAGAGCTTTTTTGAACTTATAATAAAGTATATAATTATATTTATATATTTGCTTTTTTAGTAGATTTATGACTTTATGCAATCACTATAAAAGAAGTATCAGCAGATAAAAAAAATAGTGAATATATTTTTTGAAATATTTTGACTCTTAGAATACTTACTTGAATTTTTGTACTTGTTTTTGCTACCTTAATAGCTTCTATTTTACCTTGATATAATGAGAAGTTAATAGTTGAATCTATTTTTATTCTTGGATTTTTTGCTATTTTTTCACTCCTAAATTCTTCAATGCTTGCTTTAATGCAATCTTATATGAAGATGGAATTTTCCCCAATTTCAGCTATTATTTGAAAATTATTTATTTTATTAGCTACTTTTTTTGTTTTTAATTATATTTTTGTAAATCCAAAGGATTTTTCTAATCCTTTTCTTACAATAATTTGAATTTGAGCCATTTGAATGTTTTTACAAGCTTTTTTAAATTATTTATATGCAAAAAAATTAACAAAAATAAAACTTTACTTTGATTTTTGATATATAAAAAAAATTTTTATTACTAGTCTTCCTTACGGACTTGCTTTGTTTTTATCTGTAGTATATACAAAAATTGATATAGTTCTATTAAGTCTAATTGAAAAATGAGCCATAGCAGAAAGAAGTATAGCTCTTTATAGTTTACCACTCAAAATAATGGATGTTTTTATGATGATTTGAGCTTTTTTACTTAATTCTTTACTTCCAAGTTTAAGTCAAGCTTATAAAGAAAAAAATTTCAAAAAAATACAAAAAATTTGAGAAAATACTTTTAAAATCCTGCTTACTTTTTGAATTTGAATTATCTCTCTTTGAATAGTTTTTAAAAATTATGTAGTTACTTTGATAGCTAATCCTAATTATTTAGAAGTTACAAGTTTAAATAAATATACTTCAGGTGATGCTTTTAATATAGTATTTTTTATGCTTTTGTTTTTTTATCTTTGACTTGTTTTTTCTTATATTTTAGTAGCAACTGGAAGACAAAATAAATTACTTATAATAAGTATTATTTTAACAGGAGTAAATATTGTTTGAAATATTTTATTGATTCCTAAATTTAGCTTTGTTTGAGCTTGAATGGTTACAGTTTTTACTCAAATATTATTTTTAATTTTGACTTATTATTTTAGTAAAGATTTAATAAAATTTAATTTTCCGATTAAGTATATTTTTATAAATATTCTTGCTTGAATTTTAGTTTATTTTATAGCTTACAAATTAAATAATGATTACTCTTTATCTTGATATTACAATTTAATTTATGCATTTTTGTTATTTTTTATTTATATTTGAATTTTTGGATTTTTTGAGTATAAAAAGTTTAAACAAATTAAAAGTTAGCTTTTAAAAGCTAACTTTTTTAAATTTCACTACAAAAAATCATTCTGTTTCTTTACTTGGAAGAAGTCTAATAGCTTTTGAAACTTCATTTCTGAAAATAAATTTTTTGTATTTTGTTATTCAAGCTTTTGATATTTCTTTTAATCATTT
>CAZRIS010000085.1:0-2624 GCA_964600205.1 uncultured Candidatus Peribacteria bacterium
AAGGACATGGATTGACCAATATGCAAAAAAGAGCTGAAGATATAGGAGCTAAATTGAAGATTATCTCTAATAAAGAAACGGGAACAAAACTATTGATAGAGATTAGATAGTTTCTGTTCAATGTTTAATGCTTCGCTTCCAATATATTCAGATCCTGATTTTTTTTAATTCGCTCAGTAACGAATTTGTAAGTACTCGATATTGAAGTAAATCATGCGTTTCATTCAAAATTAAGACGTCAATATTCTTCAAAATATTCCAAAAAGATTATTTTTCAATTTTAATGACTTTATAGACAGACACTAAATAGTGTCTGTCTATAAAGTGCTTGATTTTTGAAAAATTAAGATTTTTAATGAGATTTTTGTCTTTCTGAGAATTAGTGATGCCTTAGCATCAGTAATTTGAATAAAGTAAAAATATCGTAAAAATATTATTTTTAAATTTTAATGACTTTGTGGACAGACACTATTTAGGCAACTTTGATTTAGAAAAATCCAAATAAAAAGGGTGAGAATTCTTATTTTAAACATTTGCATTTATTTAATCATTTTGACACTTAGATAGTACTTATTATTGAGTTTTACTACAAATATTATAAAGTCCGGATATTCTCCCTCTATAATACCAAAATCATCTTGAATCCATAGAGCTTTATCATAATCAATATAAGCTTTGGCATACAACTCATTTAGAAATATTAAATTAGATTTATCTTTAAATATTTCTTTATTTTTACGTAGTAATTCTATGTCATCATCATCATATACCATTAAATTTTTAAAAACGTATTTATAACTTTTGTTTTTGAGTAATATGGAAACGGTCTTCAATAGACATTTTATAGATTTTTGACATATTTGTAAATCAGCAGGAATAGAATCCGGAACACTATCAAAGATTTTAAAACTATCAATTTGAATTAATCTATATTCGTTAAAAAGAGTATTATCAATATTTAATCTTTGTGATGATTTTATATCATTTTGATTCATTTTTTTTTCTGTCAATACATAATTATATGCTTTATTTTTATTTTCGGGAAAATTAATTGTATAAATTCCTATCTCATTTGGAATTATAGGATTTTCTCTTTTTACAAATATTTTTCTATCATAAATTGCTAAAATATCAATTTTTCTTTTAGAACTAATAAATAATTTTAACTTTGTTTTTATTATTTTTTCATTTTTATCAATTGATTTTATTTTAAAAAATACATACTCGTAATTTACACCTTTTTTGTTTGTGCTATACGTATTAATAATATATTTTTCTTGGTTTTTTCTGTCTTCGATTAAAGTTAATTTTTTAAAATATCTAGAACTGTCATAATTTAGATTATTAATTATTGTATATTCTGACGAATCAGATGTATTAAAAAACGTTTTATCTCTATTTTTATATATGAAGATATCATCATCAATATTAAATAATTGATATAAATTAAAATTTGACTTATAATAATTATGTTTATTAAAAACTATTTGACCAATTGAATTATGTTTTTTAAGGTATAATACCGGATTAAAAACAGTATTATCGCTATGTCTTTCTTTTTTATTAGCATTGACATAAGGTAAACCGAAGAATTGATATAAAAATGTACCTTTTTTATCGTACGGGAAAATATTAATAAGTTGTAAAGAAGCCAATCCGGTTTCCAAAGTATATCGTTTATCCGGGAAATTTGAATTTTTAAGATCAAAACTTTTAAATAATTTTTCCGGTTCAAAAGGAATTAATTCAATGTCAATTTTATTATTATTTATCTTTATATTCAAAATTTGAAATCCTTTGTGTCCTAATCTTTTTTTTGTTTTAACTATACCTATAAACACTTTATTTTCACCAATAATACTAGGTCTAGTTTCAGCATTAAAGAAAAATGGGTTGTAATAATTGTAACTTCTTCTTTTGTATCCCTTTTTTTTAGTTATCGTATATTCATCAATTGTTGTTTTTGAATCATAATCCAGTAATATGAATTTTGAATTGTTTTTATCCCACAAAAGAATACCGTTTTTCAAGAAAAATATCTTCTCAACTTTATAGTTTTTTAAAGAATAAAAAAGGTTGAAAAAATCATCTAACAATACCGTCTTTTGAGTATTTTCATCTAAAATTTTATAATTTGTTATCTGGCTCGAACTGATGTTAGTAAAAAAAATAGCAAATAAAATAAAAATTACTTTTTTCATAATCTTTTTTTAATACCTATATAGCTGTATATACCATATCATAGGGTTCGGATTCTTACCTTTAAAAACGCTTTCAAGAGCAAAGATATTTGAAGACAGTCCGAAAAAACCGAATGTTTTAAAATTATTTGAAACAATAAAAATAAAAATGTAAAGTAGGACTTGAAAACATGCGATAGTATGACTTCAAAGCCGGCTTAATATTGCTTCACTTCATTCATTAATTTGATCTCCCCAGAACAAATACATTCTCCGCTTCCATCGGTAAGGCAAATTTAAAATTAATTATTTTATTAACCAAATGAAATTTTTAAACAATACGTTCACGGTTCACATGTTTTTGTCAACCATTTTTATGAGACCTCAAATTGCAGGCTCTTCCTTCGTCTTTGGTAGCACAGCGTCCGTTTGTGTTGCCGAAGT